>CAWUWQ010000405.1:0-2883 GCA_963926065.1 uncultured Algoriphagus sp. | reverse complement strand
GCAGCAAATAAGTAGAAAAGCTATTACCTCCAAAATTAGTCATGAAAGCTTCCTGCCCTCCAAAAAACATGATTACAGGTTGCATCGATGCCAAAAAGGTGGGATGAAAATGGGAATTATCAGGAAAGTCCTCAAAGACTCCACTAACCAAAGCTGTGAATTCAGCCCCTCCCAATCCAAGTGTCAACTCTTGCCCCATGGCGGGTTCATCTCCAAAATACTTCTTGACCATACTTTGAGACAACAGCACTCCATTACCTTGCTGCAATGCTTTTTTCGCATCACCTTCTAATACATTGATCGAGAAAATATCAAAAATCTCAGGGTCAGTAAAGGTGAAATGGTCCTCAATAAATTTCTTATCATCGTGCATCACGAGCGGATTAGATTCCATCATTCGCATTACAGCCTCCACCTGATCCGGGAAATCTGACTGAATCAAGGGCGCAAACGGTGGTGCTGTATGACCCAGATGCAGGCTGACCTCACCGTCTGGATTAAACCAAGCCCGGGAAACCCGGACGATTCGATCCGCTTGGGTATTCCACTTATCATAACTCAACTCATGCTGAACGAATAAAAAAATCAAAATACTGACCGCCATCCCTACCGCTAGCCCAAACACATTGATAAACATGTACAATGGATTTTTCCGCGTATTTCGAATCAGTATTTTAAAATAGTTTTTGAGCATTAGATTGGAGTTTTCGGTTGTTGATTCGTCATTGCGAGGACTTTCTCCTCCCATTGATCTATTTGATTTTATGCAAGTCCGAAGCAATCTGCTCCACATTGAAACAGATTACTTCGGACTGGTAAAGACTAGTTAGACTCAATATTGTGACTCAGTCCTCGCAATGACGGAGCTTGCACTACTTCTTAATCACCTTGCTCGATCCTGAGCTAGAGATTTTTTGATCTGTAGGATTCCCTTTGTAGTACACATTTCCAGATCCAGAAGAGCCTACAATAAGACTCCCGTTCACTCCAATAGATGTGGATCCTGATCCTGATTTTCCTACTTTCACATCTCCAGCCATCAATTCTAATGCTTCAAATTCACCGGATCCTGATTGTCCAATAGTTGCAGAATCTGCGCTTCCACCTTGGATGGTCACTTTGCCAGAACCACTCATTCCTACATTCAAAGTTCCAGTTTCAAGCATCTTCATCTGAATATTTCCAGAACCTGATTGACCAATATTGAATTTTTTGGAATTAATGTTTGATTCGACAATCATCTTTCCTGAACCACTGACACCGATACTTTCTAATTCTCGGACAGTCACATAAGCGATGAAATTCACATCGTTATATCTTCCTTTTTCGAGTTTGATTTTTAGTGTATTTCCTTCTATTTCAGTGATTACTTTATTCAGGTCAAAGCCTTTGGACTCGAGGCGAACTTCATCCTTGTTTCCAATGGTAACAAAAACATCCCAGCTGCCTCCAGATTCAATTCCTACAAATGAACCAGGATTCCGAGTTTCAGTTTGTGCTTTAGCAGTGAAGCCTACTAAAAAAAGTAGGATAATAAGTGAAGTGATTTTTGTGAGTTTCATAGTGTTGGTTGTTTTATTTATGATGAGTGTAATTCCAGAGATTGTGCCAAGGGAAAATCAGCCTTGATTGAACAGATTTAGGGGTCTTGATAGCGAACCATGTCCGATCGTTTCAAATTTTGACCGTAAGCGGACAAAATTGTTAATCAGTTAATTACTTTTCCAATCGTTAAAAAGGATTTTTTACGGTAAATGCTAATCAATAATTTTCGATCTATTCACAAGGCTGTCCTTTTGACAAAATGAAAAACAACTATTCTATAGATGCAGTAAATAATCCGATGGTTGCATCATACTGAAAATAAGTTGACACTAGCTCCAAAAAATTGAATCCTAAAACCAGATAATTCAGTTCATTTTTTTATCTTAAAAACAACCAATTAATCCGAATATGAATTTGCTAGCTATTTTCTCACTCTTTTTTCTTTTAGCCCATTTGCCACCGCCAGTTTTTGAGGAGCAGCTTATAGACTCCAATGTGGCTATTGGCTACGGAGTAGTCACAGGAGATGTGGACGGGGATGGAAAACTCGATCTGATCCTTGCTGACAAAAAACAATTCGTCTGGTATCGCAATGGAGACTGGAAGCGCTTTGTCCTTGCCGAAAATCTAACTGAGCGAGACAATGTCTGCATTGCAGCTCGGGATATTGATGGGGATGGCAAAGTAGAAATTGCTGTTGGAGGGCAGTGGAACCCCGGAGAAACGAGCGATGAATCTCAATCAGGCTCGGTGCATTATTTGATCCGACCATCCGATCCTACCCAACCTTGGACGCCAGTTCAATTGGCTCACGAACCCACTGTCCATCGGATGTATTGGGTGAAAACAGGAAAATCCAATTATCAACTGGTCGTACTTCCACTCCATGGTAGAGGAAATAAAGGAGGCGAAGGAGCAGGAGTAAAAGTAATAGGATACGAAAAACCAAAAAATCCAAAAATGCCATGGAAGACTCATTTGATTGATGATAGCATGCATTTGACTCATAATATGGCCACTATGGAAGTGCCCAACCAGCCAAGTGAAATGATTTATATTGGGGGGAAAGAAGGCGTAAAATCATTTGTTTTTGGTGACAATAAATGGAAACCCGCACAGGAACCTAGTCCAATTCAGGGACAAAGCTTAGGCGAACTTAGCCTTGCCAAGACCACCGGAACAGCTTCTTTTCTAGCCGCGATCGAACCCATGCATGGGAATCAGGTGATTGTCTATCTTGACCCTTCAGGGCAACTAAATCCGGAAAATCTAAAACGAATCGTATTGGATGAAAATCTAAAAGAAAGTCATGGAATTGTTACAGGAGATTTTCTCGGA
>CAWUWQ010000404.1:0-3512 GCA_963926065.1 uncultured Algoriphagus sp. | reverse complement strand
CAATTGAAAAAAGTCGTCTAAAATTCATGAATCAACTTTTCCAGAAAGCGCATCAAAACCCTTCCAAAATTGCCATTATTGATAAAAATGGATCTTATACATTTGGTCAATTGCTTTCAAAAACTAAGCAAATCGCCCAACATATTTTGGCTGGAGAAACTGATCTAAAGGAAGCTAGAGTCGCATTCATGGTTTCCCCTGGTTTTGATTACGTAGCTACACAATGGGCTATTTGGCAAGCTGGAGGGATAGCTGTTCCTCTTTGTATCTCCTACCCTTTCCCGTCATTGAAATATGTACTGGATGATACCGCTGCCACTTTTATACTAGCAGGCAATGAATATCTGCAAGTCCTAGACCCAGTTCGAGCCGATGAGTCTATCCATTTCTTTCAAATCTCAGATTTCTCATCCCCAATAGAATCCAGTTCATTGCCTGAAATTGAACCTTCCAGAGGTGCGATGATCCTCTATACTTCGGGTACTACGAATTTGCCAAAAGGAGTCTTGACCACACATGAAAATATTGAATCTCAAATTAGTACGCTTGTAAAAGCCTGGGAATGGTCCGAATCAGATCATACCGTTGGAATACTGCCACTTCATCATGTTCATGGGATTATCAATGTTTTATCCTGTGCACTTTGGTCGGGGGCTTCAATAAACTTTCTTCATCCATTTGATGCGGAAAGGCTCTTTGAGCTCTTTGAGGAAGGAGAAATAACTGTATTTATGGCTGTGCCAACGATTTACTTTAAGCTTATTTCAAGCTTTGAAAGTTTTCCAAAAGAGAGACAAAATCAAATCTCTAAAATCTTAGCAGAGTTTCGACTGATGGTCTCAGGTTCGGCTGCGCTACCTGTTACGGTAATGGAACAATGGCACCAAATCTCGGGTCACTACTTGCTAGAGCGCTACGGAATGACTGAAATCGGAATGGCGATAAGTAATCCTTATGCTGCTGAACGAAGAGCCGGACATATCGGTCAAGCTTTGCCAGGAGTTGAAATACGATTAGTAGATGAATCAAATAATACTGTTCCGATTGGCGAGCCGGGAGAGATACAAGTCAAAGGTCCTGGGGTTTTTAAAGAATATTGGGGGAAACCTGAAGCCACGCAAAAGACTTTTACTTCAGATGGTTGGTTTAAAACTGGTGATATTGCGCAGTTAAATGGAGGTTATTATAAGATCTTAGGAAGGGATTCCATTGATATCATTAAGTCGGGTGGCTACAAAATTTCAGCATTGGAAATCGAAGAAATCCTACGAACTCATTTATTAATAAAAGACTGCGCTGTAGTCGGAATTCCAAACCCAGAATGGGGAGAATTGGTCGTCGCTGCTTTGGTGACAGAAACTGAACTCGATTCAAAAGGATTGACCGCATGGCTAAAAGAACTAATGCCTCCCTATAAAATTCCTCGGATCTTCATCCAATTGGACGAATTACCAAGAAATGCCATGGGGAAAGTGACTAAGAACGAATTGAAAAAACATTTTACGACATGATATACGGAATCGCCCTATTAGCATTTTCATTCCTTCTAGGTCAGTGGATGGGAATTATTCTGGGTCATTGGATCGGAATAGATTCCAACGTCGGCGGAGTTGGCTTCGCAATGCTTATTTTGATGCTGACCAAAGAAGCTTTTCAGCGAAGAGGTTGGTTCAATGCCGAACTTGAATATGGCGTAGATTTCTGGGGAAAACTATATATCCCTGTAGTAGTGGCAATGGCTGCTAGCCTAAATGTGAAAGCTGCGGTGACTAGTGGAAGTCTGGCGATAGCAGCGGGGATTATCCCTGTGATCGTCGTCTTTATCATCTTTCGATATCTGAATAAGACCCTAAAAATCTCTTGATATGACCGAATTAATTCAGGTAATTGATTCATACGGTCTGATTGTGGCCTTTTTGGTGGTAGGGATTATTATTTTATTCTCTTCGATTATTTCAAAAAAAGTCTTTCGATCTAAAATCCCAGCCTCGGCTATTGCCATTTTCATTGGACTGGTTTTGGGATATTTTGGGGGCATTTTTGGCGGCGGTACAAATGGACTTGCTGACATCCGAATATTCAAAGGATTGGGATTTATGGGAGGTGGAATGTTTCGGGATTTCACGATTGTAGCCACTGCAATCGGCGCTAGTTTTCTCTTGATTAAGAAATCCGGAATGTTAGGGATGATTTCACTTTTCTTAGGTTTAGTTGTTTTCTTCACCATTGGCGTGGCGCTAGGCTGGATCTGGGGTTTCCGTGATGCCGTGAGCTTGACGACCATCGGAGCTGGAGCCTGCACTTATATTGTGGGACCAATTACGGGAGCCGCCATTGGGGCCAGCTCAGACATCATCGCCTTAAGTATTGGAATCGGAGTAGTAAAGACCATAACGGTAATTATCCTGACTCCGATTCTGGCCAAGCGGATTGGTTTGAATTCTGAAAGGGCGGCAATGAGTTATGGAGGATTGATGGGCACGACTAGTGGCGTAGCAGCGGGATTAGCAGCCACTGATCCCAAATTGGTCCCCTATGGAGCCGTGACAGCTACTTTTTATTCAGGATTGGGTTGTTTGATTTGTCCTTCGGTGTTTTACCTGATTTTGGAATATTTTTTTTAAAGTAGTTTGACTGGCCACGGACAATTTGCTAAGGAATGCGAAGTAAACATGGCTCTTGTTCAAGTCTTAGACCTTGGCTTTTTATTAGTTGAGTTTTAGATTTCCTTATTGCCTCGAAGCTGAAGAAGTTTATTATTTGCCCTTCATCAAGCATTGATTGTCTTTTGATTTAAAATGCATAATCTTAAATGTTGCTTTTAAACTTCAAACCCAAAATCATGAAAAATCAACGTAGAGACTTTCTGAAAAAGGCATCCGGTAGCCTTGCCCTTGCCTCAATTGGCACGGGAATATCAACGTCCGCTACCGCTAAATCTATCCAACTCAAACCTCAAATCAAGACTTCGAACAATGATAGAATCCGAATAGGATTGATCGGAGCAGGAATCATCGGTCACTATGATACCGATACCGCTTTATTAGTGGAAGGTGTGGAATTGGTTGCCGCTTGCGATCTCTACAAGGGTCGAATTGAATATGCCAAGGAAAAATGGGGCAAAGACCTTTACACCACCATGGATTATCGGGAGCTTTTGGCCCGTCCTGATATCGATGCAGTCTTGATTTGCACCCCAGATCATTGGCATCAGCGCATTGCGATTGATGCGATGAAAGCTGGAAAGCATGTCTATTGCGAAAAACCAATGGTGCAGCGAATCGAAGATGGTCAGGCCATTATTGATGCTCAAAAAACGACAGGAAAAGTCTTCCAAGTTGGCAGTCAGCGAGCCAGTTCAGTTGCAATTTTGGAAGCGAAAAAAGTCTTGCAGTCCGGAATAATTGGAGATTTGACCTTTATTTCTGCTTATTGTGATCGAACCGATTCGAACGGGGCTTGGAATTATTCAATCCCAACTGACGCGAGTCCTGAGACAGTAGATTTTGATA
>CAWUWQ010000403.1:0-4502 GCA_963926065.1 uncultured Algoriphagus sp. | reverse complement strand
TGAGCAGCAGGCCTTATTTGCAGCACTTCCGGTTTTACCCTTTCAAACGGAATTGATATCACGCGGTATCGATGGATTACGAACTAATATCTCGGTGGTTTTTGATGCGATTGCTTTGAATAATCCCTTTCCATCCACTTATTTTCCAGAGGCGAATTGGAATCAGATGGTTCTGAAAGCGATTTTTATGCAAAGGCCGCTCTATAGAATTCAGAATATGGAGAAGCGAAGTAACCCCGCTTTGGCTGCAATAGCACGTGATTTCGCACATGAGCGATGGGCGGCAGGACGTGACTTGATGCCAGAGCTTTGGAGACTTATCACCCCATTTGTCGATGAGTCTTTTCAAAAAGATTTGGAAAAGGTTTTGGCTACCGAGGATAAGCTTCAGATGAAAGCAGCAACTTTAGCGATTCTTGAGTCAGACTTTGATCCTGCAAAAAAACTCACAGAAGAATACCCTGAAATAATTCAGGGTATTCAAGACGGTGAAATAAGCTGGGAATCCATCGGTTTAGAATTTCAGCAAACTCGTGTTTAATTAATTTCTAATTTTCCATTTAAAATCTAACCCCATGTACATAGATCCACATATTCACGTCGTATCCCGAACCACTGATGATTATGAAGCCATGCGAAAAGCAGGCATTGTAGCTATCATTGAACCTGCTTTTTGGCTGGGTCAGCCACGGACGGAAGTCGGAAGCTTCAAAGATTACTTTAGTACCCTAGTAGGCTGGGAGCGATTCCGTGCTAGTCAGTTTGGGATCGTCCATTATTGCACCATGGGATTGAATTCCAAGGAAGCCAATAATATTCCCTTAGCTGAACAGGTAATGGAGCTTTTGCCTCTTTACGTAGGGAAAGAAGGAGTTGTGGCCATTGGTGAGATCGGTTACGATGATCAGACTGAAGCCGAGGATCGATTCTATCGACTTCAATTGGAGCTGGCCAAGGAAGTAGATCTTCCAGTCTTGATTCATACGCCTCATCGGGATAAGCGAAAAGGCACTATCCGAAGTATGGATGTAGCTGAGGAGCATGGGTTAGACCCGAGAATGGTGATCGTGGACCATAACAATGAAGAGACTGTAAAAGAAGTTTTGGATCGAGGATATTATGCGGGATTTACCATTTATCCACACACCAAAATGGGTTCAGCGCGAATGGTGGAAATTGTGAAGCAATATGGCCCTGAGCGAATTATCGTTAATTCTGCTGCTGATTGGGGAATTTCTGATCCTTTGGCTGTTCCTAAAACTGCCGATTTGATGCGCAAATCAGGGATACCGGAGGAGCATGTTCGGTTGACTACCTATCAAAACGCATTAACTGCTTTTGCACAAAGTGGGCAAATGGATGAGCAAGATTGGCTCAATGCGGCACCGTTGGATCAGACTAAAAAAATGAGCGGCAATTCTGTACTTAGAGGTGGACAGACTCCTCGAGTAGAAGGCAGCACTGGTTTTGTGGAAAATTAATCCATGAAGGATTCGAAATTATTTGCTTACCTCCAGCTAACCCGACCTGCTAATGTGGTGACAGCCATCGCAGATATTTGGGCTGGTTTTGCTATCGCAGGTGGCTGGACCTATATGATGAGTGACTGGGAGCTAGGGGAAGCTACATTTTGGCAAAAATTAGCCTGGCTTTCATTGAGCACAATTGGATTGTATGCTGGGGGAGTGGCGTTTAATGATGTCTTTGATTCAGAATTAGATGCTTTGGAGCGTCCTGAGCGCCCCATTCCAAGTGGGAGAGTGAGTAAAACTTCCGCAGCATGGATGTCCTCAATTTTATTAATTATTGGAATCTTAGCCGCCAGTCAAGTGAATGTGGTGGCTGCAGGTTTGGCGATCCTAGTAGCAGTGTTGTCGGTCACCTACGATTATTGGGGAAAACATCAATTTTACTTTGGCCCAATCAATATGGGAATGTGTCGGGCGGGTAATTTACTTCTTGGAATCAGCGTCGCGCCTGAATTGATTCATTCACCGCTGAGTTTGATTGGCTTGATTCCTTTGATTTATGTAGCTGCAATTACGATGATCAGCCGAGGTGAAGTCCATGGAGAAAATCGAAAGGCACTTTTTTTCGGTGCTGGACTGTATACTTTTATTATTACCTGCATTTTAACAATGAGCTACCTTAATGGACCTGATTACTGGCAAACCATTCCTTTCCTCCTTGGATTAGCCTACATGATTTTTCCTCCTTTGGTCAAAGCTATTCGTACACAGGACCCTAAATTGATTGGGAAGTCGGTAAAAGCTGCCGTAATTTCATTAATCATTCTAAACGCTTCAGTCGCAGCGGCCTTTTCAGGATGGAAGATTGGGGTAATTGTGTTATTCTTGCTTCCCGTTTCCCTTTGGTTGGCAAAGAAATTTGCGGTAACCTAAGTTGGTTTCGAACCAAAGCACCAACAAATTGTCTTAGCTTAATGGAGCCCATTAGACCCGAATGCAAGAATGAATACTATTATAGAACAAAGTTTTTCAGTCCCCTTTAGCTATCAAGTTTGCTTCACAGAAGATCTTTTTGGCTTAGATAATTTGCTTTTTGTCGATGCTTTGGAAAAAGGGAAAAGACCAAAAGTCTTCTTCGTAATCGATTCTGGAGTATCAGATTCACATCCAAGCTTGATTGATCGAATTAAATCCTATTCCAATAAATATTCCGACAGGTTTATTTTAGCGGCCGAACCAATGGTCGTTATTGGAGGCGAGGCTTGTAAAAATGACTTGTCTATTTATCAAAAAGTGGTGGAAGGAACTCACTTATATGGCATTGATAGACATTCTTACATCGCCGTGATCGGCGGTGGCGCGGTATTGGATATGGCGGGTTTTGCGGCAGCAATTTCCCATCGTGGCATTCGTCTAATTCGAATCCCTACTACTGTGCTTTCTCAGAATGACTCTGCTGTTGGAGTAAAAAACAGCATTAATGCCTTTGGCAAAAAGAATTACTTGGGCACGTTCACTCCTGCCGTAGCCGTCTTGAATGATTTTAATTTTCTCAAAACTCTTGATGATCGGGATTGGCGTGCAGGTGTTGCTGAAGCTATTAAAGTTGCCTTGATCAAAGATCTGAGCTTTTTTACTTGGCTTGAAGAAAATGCCGCAGCAATGGCAAAACGTGAAATGGGGCCTATGAAAACCCAAATCATCAGATCAGCTCAGATGCATATGGACCATATCGCAGGCAAAGATCCATTCGAGTTTGGCTCATCCAGACCATTAGATTTTGGGCACTGGGCGGCACATAAATTGGAACATCTGAGTGATTTCCGAATTCGACATGGCGAAGCTGTTGCCATTGGAATTGCATTGGATTCTGCTTATTCTTTTCTCCAAAAAAGAATTTCAAAAGCTGATCTCGATCGAATTTTCAACTTGATGCATACCTTGGGGTTTGAGCTTTTCATTCCTGAATTAGAAGGTGCTAATTTGGTCAAAGGCCTTCAGGAATTTCAGGAACACCTCGGCGGAGAATTGACAATTATGCTTTTAGAGTCGCTGGGAAAAGGAGTGGAAATACACGAAATGGACCCTAAGCTAATTTTTGAAGCGGTCAATATTCTCTTGGATTTTCACAATCAGCATAACGCTGAGAAAATAAGAAATTGAAATGAGGTTAGACAACTTCCATTTAAGCTATTGCAGTAATATTCATCCAGGCGAAAGTTGGGCGGCAACTTTCGAGAATCTCAAGGTTTATATTCCCGAAGTTCGGAACAGGCTGGATGTTTCTGGAGCTTTCGGAATCGGACTTCGATTGTCTAATGAGGCAAGTTTGATTTTGGAAAAACCCGAGGAACTGGATAAATTTCAAGCTTGGTTGAAAGCTGAAAATGCCTACGTTTTTACCCTGAATGGATTCCCTTACGGAGATTTTCATCGGCAAGTGGTAAAGGAAAAGGTTCATTTTCCTGATTGGACTACGGATGATCGAAAGAATTATACCATTCGTTCTTTCCGCATTTTGGCCGAATTACTTCCTGAGGAAATTGATGGAGGGATTTCAACCTCCCCGATTTCATATCGACATTGGTTTAAGGCAGAAGCGGAGCTAACCCAAGCAATGGAAACGGCTACGAAAAATTTATTGGAAGTAGTCGTTGAACTAGTCGCTATTGAAAAGGAGACGGGGAAGTTTTTGCACCTGGATATAGAACCCGAACCAGATGGAATTCTTGAAAACTCGGATGAAATGATTTGGCTTTTTACAGATTGGTTGCTTCCCATGGGGGTTCCAGTTTTACAGAAACAGTTGGGGGTTTCAGCTACTGATGCCGCCCAATTAATCAAAAGACATATTCAAGTTTGCTATGATGTGTGTCATTTTGCAATTGTATATGAGGATCCTGCGGAGACCTTTGCGAAATTTTCTGCACAAGGAATCCAAATCGGAAAGATTCAGATTTCAGCCGCTCTAAAAATTTCAATACCTGAAAGTGTTTCCGAGCGAGTTGAAATTATTCAAAAACTCCAACCTTT
>CAWUWQ010000402.1:0-8378 GCA_963926065.1 uncultured Algoriphagus sp. | reverse complement strand
CATCGTCTCCATATTTACTGTCGTTGAAGTGGAATCCTGCAAGTTGATTTTGATGCATCAGCGTAGCCACAATCTGCTCAATATTGGTATTGGGTAGATGATGCCCTAGATCTACCAAGACCTTGGCCCGATCTCCAAGCTGACGACAAATCAACGAGGATGTACCCCAATCAGGAATGATCGTTTGGTAGAAATTAGGCTCGTAGGGTTTGTATTCCAAAAGCAATTTCCAGTCCGACGGCATTTCCTGATAGATCTCTTTAAGCGAATCGATCGTCCACTGTAAAGAATTGCGAAAATTGGCCTGTCCCGGAAAATTACTTCCATCTGCCAGCCAAACCGTCAAGGCTTTACTGCCCAGCTTCTCCCCGATCCGGATCACCTCCACATTATGGGCGATGGCCTGATCCCGAATGGATTTGGAGGCATTGCCCAGCGAGCCATTTTTGTAGGATTCTTTTTGGCCATAGTCCTGAAAAGTATTGCTGTTCATCGCATCAAAGGTCAATCCCAGCGATTCAGCTTTTGCTTTGATGCTGGAGTAATCACTAGGAATATCCCAAGGAATATGAAGGGAGACAGCATCCGTTTTTTTCGTCAATCGAGCTAAAAGTCCAATATCCTCTAATTTCTCTTCCAAATTTCGGGGTTCTCCTCCAATAGAAAATCGTCCAAAACGAGTCCCACCTGCTCCCAGCGCCCAACTTGGAACAGCAATCTGAAAAGCTGCAATTTTGGAGATCAAATCGGACAAATTAATTTGCCTTTCTTCAAGTTGATCTTTCAGTAGGTCAAGTGATTTTTGATGGTGATTGATTGAATTGGACATGCTCAATTAGTGATGATTAATTATTGACTCTATTTTTTTCAATTATTTTATCCTTGAAACCTTTCCTGCGGACGGTTTCAGAAAAAAGTCGCTGATTTACCGGAATCTAATATTCCTAAACTTCAATACTTTCCTACTCTAAAACTATGTGGTTTAAATTCTTCCCTAACAGCCTTCTAGGTTATTTCAAATCTCTATTGGAGTTTTAAAGTACTAAGCACCGGTCATCCAACATCAACCTTTTTATTAATCCAAAAAGGCGCAGTTGAAAACCAAGCTACCATCCCAACAGTCATCAATAATTTTGTAGTATCTAGGTCAATTTTTCCAAGAAAAATCAAAATAGGGGGAGACATAGTCAGCAAAAGGCCAATTAGTGACCCGGTTTTTAAGAATAACTTCATGAGAGAGATAATTTAGATCTTGAATAATAAACACGGGAAAGTCCCACAAAAATAAAAACTGCTATAAACCAACCGGGAAGGCCTAAGAAGAATATCTCAACACCATATACTAAATTCAGACCTAAGCAAATCAAAAGCGTAAGCGTCCAAGCCAGAAATGCGGGTACACTAAAATGAACCTGATTGCTCAATGCCTGTTCCGATTGAAAGCCAAATCGCTTTGCAAAATAGAAATCTGCAAAGATCACTGCACCCATAGGCATCAAAAGCAATCCATATAAGGCCACAAAATCAAGTAGTTTCATTACCAAAGCTGGGAAACAAGCGGCTATGCTGGTAATTCCTCCAACAATTGCAGTGATTTTCCAAGTGGCAGTTTTCGGGAGAATACCTTGCAGTGCCAATCCAGCACGGTAAATCGTAGGATTTGCAGTGGTCCAACCTGCCACTACCACACATACTGCTCCTGCGATTCCTGCGGTTTGAAAAGCAATCTCTCCTGGAGCAAAAGCACTCGAAGCAGAGTTTGCTTGGAGAAAGACCGAGTATAAAATCCCGGAAGCGATCCAAGCGAGGAAGTGTCCAATATACATCCCTGCAAAGGAAAGAAAGCCATATTTCCAAGAGCGCGCGTAGCGGAGAATAGTCAAGTCAGACATGCCGATATGCATGGCCATATTTACAAACCATGCAAAAAAGATAATATGCCAAATGGTGAACTTAGACATTCCTTCTAAAGGAATTCCTGTCCAAATCACTTCATTGGAAATCGAAATTAGGCTATCCCAAGAATTTACACCCAATTGTGAGAGCCCAATCAATCCCGCCCCTATAAAAATCAAAATCATCCAAGGTGCCATCAGGTTTGCAAATCGAGCGACGTACGAATAGCCTTGAATTGCCACCAAGGTGATCACGGCTCCCATCAGAATCACCGTGATAATCCAACCTGAGGTTCTTGGCATCCAGTCGGTTAGTGTAGGCATCTCTAAGCCAAATGGGATTCCCACAGCAGTTGCAGATACGGCGATCATGGATCCTGCCAAAAAACAGAACATTAAGGCATTGATTAAATTGTAGCCTGCCACGAGACGCTTTCCGACGATCCGCTCCAATTGGTAATATAAGGTGAGCCGGTTCTGAGTTGCAATCGGAGCAGTGATTAATGCCCAGCTTAACACTGCTAGTAAATTCCCAATGAGAAGTCCCAAGATCAAATCTCCAGCAGCCACTCCATGTGCAACGAAGAGCGGTCCGATTACAAACTCCGTTCCAGCAGTATGCTCTCCTGCATACATTCCCAAGAAACTACTGCTAGATTTGAGACTTTTAGCAGGGATTGGAGTCCGTTCGTATTCATTAGTTTCTTGAATTACTTTTTTGAAAATTGAGGTGGCCATAGTGGGTTATTTGTAATCTTAAATAAGATAAGTCTAACTCGTGCCCTATCCTGCACTATCCTTTTGTATTTTTATAATTGAAAGAAAAAAACTTCTTCCTAAAAGATGTTTACTTGATAAATAATTAGAAATCTTTTCGAAGACGGGTTAATTCTATCAAGTAAGATTTATTAAACGCTTATATAGTATAGTTCTCAAATCGGCAATTTAAAATTTCAGTGCTCAAGACAGCACAGGATGCAATTAGATGCCAATTCCAACAAATTGAGGGTAAGAAAATCTATTAAATCCAATGAACCAAGAGACAAAAAAATTCAAGCACGTAAGTTACCTCTGGGATGCAGAGAAAGCATCAAAACTTGAAGGCAATGAGGTAGACCTATTGATCTATAGATCCAACATTCTCGGGGCTGACCTGAGAATCACGAATTATGGTGGTGGAAATACAAGTTGTAAGACTTTTGAAAAAGACCCATTAACCAAAGCAGAAGTAGAAATCATGTGGGTGAAAGGTTCTGGAGGAGATATAGGGACCTTAAAGAAATCTGGGCTAGCGGGGCTTTATGTAGATAAGTTGAGGTCGCTAAAGGATATCTATCGCGGGCTCCAATTTGAAGACGAGATGGTGGAGCTTTTCAACCATTGTATATATGATCTAGCTTCTAAAGCACCATCAATTGATACGCCTCTTCATTCGTTTCTGCCATTTAAACATATTGATCACTTGCACCCTGATGCGGCGATTGCAATCGCTGCTTCCAAAGACGGCGAGCGAATCACCCAAGAACTTTGGAAGGGTCAAATCTCATGGGTTCCTTGGCAGCGACCTGGCTTCGACCTTGGACTTCAGCTCAAGCAATCACTAGATGATAATCCTGGGATCCGAGGTATCATGCTTGGAGGTCACGGTCTTTTCACCTGGGGAGATACTGCTTATGAATGTTATATGAATAGTCTCGAGGTGATCGAAATAGCTTCTGAATATTTAGCTGAAAATTATGGTAAAAAACGCCCAGTTTTTGGTGGGACAAAAGTGAAATCACTCGAACCTAAAGCACGGAAATCACAAGCCGCCAAACTTGCCCCACTATTGAGGGGCTTGGCTTCTTCAGAAAGCTTGATGGTAGGAACCTTTACAGATGCTCCAGAAGTCTTGGAATTCATTAATAGCCAAGACCTTTCAAAATTAGCTCCAATGGGCACGAGTTGTCCTGACCATTTTCTTAGAACCAAGATTTCTCCTTTGGTATTAGATATTCCCTCAGATCAAGATCTAACTGATCCGAGAGCAATCAAAGATCAAATCGCAAATGCTTTTAAAGCTTACAGCGAAATGTATGCGGATTACTATGGGAAGCATAAGCGATCGAATAGTCCGGCAATGCGAGACCCTAACCCTGTCGTGATTATCTGGCCAGGTGTGGGCATGTTTAGCTACGCAAAAAACAAGCAAACAAGTAGAGTAGCAAGTGAATTTTACATCAATGCGATCAATGTAATGCGTGGCGCAGAGGCAGTTTCCGAATATGTCTCCTTACCACTTCAGGAAGCTTTTGATATTGAATATTGGCTTCTTGAGGAGGCCAAATTGCAACGCATGCCTAAAGAACAGCCACTTTCACGAAAGATTGCCTTGGTCACTGGAAGTGCTGGGGGAATCGGTAAAGCTATAGCTGAAAAATACGTGCAAGAAGGCGCCTGTGTGGTAGTTACTGATATCGATGAGAATAGGCTGAAAGAGGCTGAAGCAGAATTTCAAAGTAAGTATGGAAAGGACGCATTTCTAGGAATTATTCTGGATGTAACTGATGCTGAAAGTTTAGAAAAAGCCATTGAAGCTACTTGTCTCAGATTTGGAGGAGTAGATATCATTGTGAACAATGCGGGTATTTCTATCAGCAGAAGCTTTGAAGATCACAGCGATCAGGATTGGTCGAGACTCAATGACATTCTAGTAATGGGTCAATTTCATGTTTCGAAAGCAGGCGTCAAGATCATGAAAGAACAAGGTCTAGGAGGAGCTATCGTGAATATTGTCAGCAAAAATGCTTTGGTAGCCGGTCCAAAAAACGTAGCTTATGGAACAGCAAAAGCGGCACAACTCCATATGTCAAGACTTATGGCAGCAGAGCTAGCAGAAGATAAAATAAAGGTGAATGTCATCAATCCTGATGCAGTGATTGAAAACTCAAACATCTGGGAAGGTGGCTGGGCTGAAAATCGTGCCAAGGCCTACGGGGTGGAATTGAAAGATCTACCTCAATATTACGCAAATCGAACTTTGCTAAAAGAAAGCGTAAAGACCTCAGATATCGCTGACGCTGCTTTTGTTTTTGTAAGTGGAATGCTATCCAAGAGTACCGGAAACATGCTCAATGTCGATGGTGGACTTGCAGCAGCATTTCCAAGATAATCCTTAAAAGTGACCTAAAATAAACCTACCCAGCCTATGTTACTTGATAAATCTGAAAAAATCCACACCGAATCACGAACGCCTAAATACATGCAGGTGGTAAATTTGATCTTGGAAGATATTGAAAGGGGGAAATTAAAAATTGGAGATCGAATTCCATCGATCAATGAAACAAGTTTTGATTTCCTTCTCTCAAGAGATACTGTGGAGAAAGCATACAACGAGCTTCGAGATAGAGGAATTATTACTTCAGTACGTGGTAAGGGATTCTATGTGAATTCGACCAATATGGAGAATAAGATCAAAGTCCTCTTGCTCTTTAACAAGCTAAGTTCTTATAAAAAAATAATCTACTACTCTATCGTAGAAACACTTGGTGACCAAGCCACTGTTGATCTTCAGGTTCACCATTACAATCGGACTTTATTCGAAAGTCTATTACAACGGAATCTTGGAGAATACCATTTCTACGTGGTTGCCCCTCATTTTTATGATGAGAACTCACGTCCTGAAACTGCCTATGAACTCATCAAAAAAATACCTTCAGATAAATTATTGATCATCGACCGGGACGTAAAAGATCATGAGAATGAGTTCCCAGGAGTGTATCAGGATTTTGCAAGAGATATCATGGAGGCTTTGGAGTCAGGAATTACGCATTTACGGAAATATGAACGCTTGATTTTGGTATTCCCTAAAGGTGAGTTATACCCTTGGGAGATTATAGATGGATTCAAAAGGTTCTGCTACTTCCACAATTTCAATAATCTGATTCTTGACGGAATCGATGATGAACCTTTGTACAAGGGCGATTCATTTATCGTGTTGGCGGAAACAGACCTAGCAAACATTGTGAAGAAATCTAGAGAGCAAAACCTAAAACTCGGTCAGGATGTGGGCGTGATCTCTTATAATGAAACTCCACTAAAGGAGATTTTGGCAGATGGAATAACCACAATCTCGACAGATTTTAGTCATATGGGAAGATCTATAGCAGAGCAAATCCTAGGAAACGAAGATAAAATCCCAATTAAAAACCCCTTTAAACTTTATCTTAGGAAGTCTATTTGATCCTATTGTGATTGGATGTCCGATGACTGGTGTCGGATGACCGATGTCAGGTGTCGGGTGTCAGGTGCGGATTGATTGATATCATTTAGTCAATTTTAGATTTCTGAATATATCGATTCCAGTCAGGATGAAATAAAACAAACCTAAGAGTCAAAAAATGAAAAGATTCACTTTCTTAATTCTTTGTATGAGCCTGATTTTTCAGGCTTTTTCACAGCATAGTCGTCCGAATATCATCTTTATCCTTTCTGACGATCATCGCTATGATTTCATGGGATTCACGGATGCTGTAGAAGGCTTGGAAACACCGAATCTTGATCGGATGGCAAGCAATGGTGCACATTTTCCCAATGCTTTCGTGACTACTGCGCTTTGTTCCCCAAGCCGGGCCTCTATTCTCACCGGTCAATATGCACATACGCATACCATCGTTGATAATTCAGCCCCAGTACCAGCAGGCACTAAGTTTTTCCCAGAAATCCTTCAGAAAAACGGCTACCAGACCAGCTTTTTTGGAAAGTGGCATATGGGAGATGAGGATGATAAGCCACAGGCTGGATTCGATTATTGGTTGAGTTTTCGAGGTCAGGGCGTGTATAACGATCCAACTTTCAATATCAATGGACAGCAGGTCAAGCAACCTGAAGGAAGCTACACCACGGATAGATTGACAGACTATGCGGTGGAATGGCTTGAAACAACAGAAAAGGACAAACCATTTTTCCTTTACCTATCTCACAAAGCTGTCCATGCGGAATTTACACCTGCAGAGCGACACAAAGGCCTACACGACAAAACTCCTGTAGTCACTCCTCCTAGTATGTATTTGACTGCGACAAAGGATAGCCCCTATTTCTCAGATCGGGAAAAGCCGATCACGACTCCTGTGAATTACAAAGACATCCCTGAATGGGTTCGACGTCAGCGCTTTTCCTGGCATGGTGTTGATTACATGTATCATGGAGATATTCCATTCGATTCCTTTTATCGTCGCTATTTAGAAACACTGATGGGTATCGATGAGAGTGTGGGAAGGGTATTAGACTGGGTGGAGAAAAATGGCTTGAAGGAAAACACTATGATTATCTATATGGGTGATAATGGGTTCAGCTTCGGGGAGCATGGTCTGATAGATAAGCGACATGCCTATGAGGAGTCCATGAAAGTTCCGTTTTTGGCACAGTATCCTAAAATGATCAAGCCCGGAACTGTGAATCCGAATATTGTAATGAATATCGATTTGGCACCGACCTTTCTAGAACTTGCCGGTCTACCAGGAGCCAAAGCGGACGTTCAGGGAAAATCTATCCTACCTATTATCAAAGACCAAACGGCAGCTTGGCGAGACAAAGTATTCTACGAGTACTATTGGGAAATGGCTTACCCTTCCACTCCTACCCTTTTTGCAGTGCGAACAGACCGCTACAAATACATCTTCAATCACGGGGTCTGGGACACCAATGAGCTTTATGACTTAGAAATGGACCCTTATGAAATGAACAACCTCATTCGGTCACCTGAGCACCAAAAACTTGCAGAAGAATTGAGAAGCGACATTTTCACTTGGCTGGAAACTACCGGAGGAGAGCAAATTCCGCTCAAACGAATCTCCTATCCAAAGAGAGATCATATCTATCAGCGCACCTATTAATTTTTATGGAAAAGCTTCCTGTGACAGCCATTTTTGATATTGGAAAGACAAACAAAAAGTTCTTCCTTTTTGATGAAAACTTACGTGAAGTTTTTCAAACTTATAGTCGATTCGAGGACTTAGCGGATGAAGATGGATTTCCCGCAGAAAATCTCCCAGCCATGTCCAAATGGATGATAGAGACTTTTCAAGAGGCTTTAGCTTTGCCGGAATTCGAAATCAAACGATTAAACTTCTCCACTCATGGAGCCAGTTTTGTGTTCATTGATCAAACTGGCGAACCTGCAACCCCACTTTACGACTACCTAAAGCCTTTTCCTGAAGCACTTTTAGAAAAATTCTATATAGAGAATGGAGGTAAAATGAATTTTTGCAAAGCAACTTCCTCTCCTCCACTGGCGATGCTAAATTCGGGTCTTCAAATCTATTTCGTAAAATATGCCAAGCCTGATTTTTTTAAGCACGTCAGTCACTGCTTCCATCTTCCCCAGTATGTAAGCTTTTTATTTACCGGAGAAAAGACATCCGACTACACCAGCATAGGCTGTCATACGGGACTTTGGGATTTTGAAAAGAACGGCTACCATGACTGGGTAGACCGGGAAAATAT
>CAWUWQ010000401.1:0-18619 GCA_963926065.1 uncultured Algoriphagus sp. | reverse complement strand
TGATAGGACAAGCCGACCATTGAAATAAGGCTTAATTTCTGCCAGAGATTCCAAGTTAATAATCATTGATCGATTGACTCGATAATATTTCATTGGATCAAGTAGCTCAGATTCTAATTCATTCAAGGTATGATCGATAAGCTGCCGCTGGGCGGAATCGTTTTCGACTAGGAAGGTCATTCCACCCTCGGAATAAAAGTAGCTGACATGTTCAACCATTACAAATGAAAATCTTTTCCCAAGCTTGGTAAGGAATCGCTTTTTGTAAGATTTTTGCGCATAATTAGCCATAAACCCTGAGATAAATTCTTGGTTGATAGGCGAATTTTTGAACTGTTTTGCTTTTTGACAAGCCTTGACTAATCTATTTTCATCGATTGGTTTAAGCACATAATCGATACAGTTGTGATCAAATGATTGGAGCGCGTATTGATCATAGGCAGTGATGAAAATCACTGGGATGTCTACTTTCTTTCCTTCAAATGCTTTAAAGCTCAGGCCATCAGCCAAATGAATGTCAGATAATATCAAGTCAATATTCGAATGAGTAGCCCATGCACTTTTAAATTCTTTGATACTTTGCGCAGTGTCCAAAATTTTCCAATCCGGAAAATTCTTAGCCAAAATACTGCTGATTCGTTGTTGAGCTAATGGCTCATCTTCTACTAAAAGTATGTTCATTGGTTTCTATTAAAGGTAATACTACCCTAAAAAAATCTTTACGGTCGTCAATTACGATCGGTAATTCTAGAAACCTATATCTATCGGATATGTTTTGAAGCCCTATGCCGGTAGACTTTTCTTTGCTGAGTTTGAGCTGCTTTTTATTGAAAATTTCAATTTGATCACAGCTACACTTTATTTGAATTTCCAAAGGCTCCTTGACCGTGAAATAATTGTGCTTCACTGCATTTTCTACCAAAAGTTGTAGGACTGCAGGTGGAATCAATTTCTCTGGGCAATCTATTTCCAATTGGAGATCGAAAGAAAGCGAATTCTTAAATCTAATTTCAAGTAATTCCAAATAACTCTTCAAAAAATCAATCTCTTCGGTTACAGTGACTAACTCCTGATTTCTGTTACTTAAAATGTAGCGATAAATAATACTGAGACGCTGTAAATAAGCATCTGCTTTCTTAACGTCCTCGTGGATGAGCACAGAAAGGGCGCTTAGATTATTGAAGAAAAAATGAGGGTTAAGCTGTGTATTGACAGATTCTAATTTTGCTTGCGTATTAAGAGTTTTAAGCTTTTCCGTCTCAATACTCTTTTCATTAAACTTTCGATTAAAGAAAAAAATCGCACTCACACAGTTTAAAAAGAGATTGATTCGAAAAGTAAATCCAATGGTAAGCAGCAGGTTTTGATAAGACAAGCCAAAAGGACCACCAAAAATCAATCCCGTCAATTCAACTGAAGAAAATGCGATCAGGAATATTAAAATCAAACTCCCCAAGAACTGAGCAATCAGTGGATGGAGGGCTGGTACTTTTAAAATTAAAAATTTTTCCACCGACCAGTTTGCTAACCAAACAGCGTATGAAAGTATTAGAATAACAACGAGAAGATCTTGGGTAGGTAAGTCAGCCTGAAAAAGGCGATCGCCTTCCAGTGTGACAATATTCAAAAAAGAATAGAGTCCTAAAATTCCAGGTAAAATAAATTTGAATCGATTGTTAAACATAATCTTAGCTCCTCGCCCTTTCTTTGAATGTCTATTGGCCGATATTCTTTTCTTCCTAATTATTCTTTTGCAATTAAAGAAATAAAAGGGACAGAAAATCTGCCCCTTTTATCAATGAACTACTAGTTGGTTTTATAAAGTAGGCAATACTACTCCATCAATCACGTGAACAACACCGTTTCGAATTGCTACATCAGCTGCAATCACACTGTATGTTTTTCCTCCAGCATCAGTTACTTTCACCGCATTTCCTGTACGATTCACCTTCAACATTTCTCCAGCCAAAGTCGGAACCATTTGGTCACCTTCAGCAAGATCAAAAGAGAATGCGGTAGCAGGTACCACGTGGAATCCTAAAACTTTGGTAACCGCCTCTACGCCTAGTGCGTCAATCAAGCCTTGAAGCGAAGTCAGGTTTAATGAGGTCAATAGATTAGTGAAAGCCATATTAGTTGGAGCGAATACAGTGATCGCTTCAGCATTCAATAAAGTACTTCCAAGTCCAGCGGCGGTTACAGCTTGCAATAAAACGGTCAAGTTTGCTGCAGTAGCAGCTTCAACTACAGTAGGTAGTGTATAATTGGGCAATAAAACCCGATCAATCACATGGACCACACCATTTTCGATAGCCACATCAGCTGTAGTTACTTTAGCCACATTTCCTCTAGCATCGGTCACAGTCACACCATTAGCTGATTTTGTGACAGTTAAAGACTGACCGGCAACAGTAGTGAACGTATTGGTAGCTGCGAGGTCAGAAGCAAAGGCAACCGCTGGCACTACGTGGAATCCTAGGATTGTTTGTAAGTTTTGAATCCCGCCGATTTTAGCTACTAATTGATTCAGATTGGCTGCTCCGAAAGCTTGTAGAGCGGCAGAAAATGCTGCATTGGAAGGCGCAAAAACTGTGATTGCAGGTGCATTTAATAAAGTGCCTCCTAAATCAGCTGCAGTTACTGCTGCAATCAGTGTTGTCAGACCTGCAGCATTTGCAGCTTCCACTACGTTTGGAAGCATTAAATCTGGTAGCATCATTCCATTAATCACGTGAACTACACCATTGGAGATAGCTACATCAGCAGCTACGACCTGAGCAGTTCTACCCAAAGCATCTTGTACGGTCACCGTATTACCAGTCTTATTTACGATGAGATTTTGTCCAGATAGGGTAGTGAAAGAATTTGTAGCCGCCAAATCTTTTGAAAAAGCAACTGCTGGTACAACGTGGAACCCTAGAACTTTTTCCAAATTCTTCACGCCGCCAATTTTAATGACCAACTCATTTAAGTTTGCCGCCTTGAAAACTTGCAATGCTGCTGCGAATGCTTCGTTGGTTGGAGCGAATACAGTAATTGCTCCAGCTGAAAGTAGTGCATTTGGAAGACCATCTACTGCAGTAACCGCTTCCAATAAGGTCGTCAAACCAGCTTTTGTAGCTGCTTCCACCAAATTTGGCTTAGGCAATTCGATGCTTGGGATCAATACACGATTGATTACGTGAACGACACCATTTTCGATTTCGATGTCACCCTGTGTTACTGTTGCAGTATTTCCAGCTGCATCAATTACAGTGATAATACCAGGAGCTTTATTCACTGTGAGCTGCTGTCCCGCTAAGGTGGTAAATGTGTTGGTTGATGCTAGCTGATCAGAAAATGCTACTGCAGGGATCACATGAAAACCCAAAACAGTCTGTAGATTCATCGCTCCGCCAAGTTTTGTAACAAGGTCATTTAAATCAGTCGCACCAAATTGAGTCAACGCATTTGCAAAGGCTTCATTTGTAGGTGCGAACACAGTGATCGCAGATTGATCTTGAAGCGTTGCTTCTAGGCCAGGAATCGCTCGAATAGATGTAACTAGTATAGTCAATCCTGCTTCATCTGAAGCTTCGATTAGCGTAGGGAAAGGAATACCACCTTGGTAGTCGTCGCTAACGCAAGATAAGGCTGTTGCCAGGAACGTTACTAAAAAGAGGTAACTGAGTAATTTTTTCATAGCTTGATTTGATTGTTTTGTTATTTTTAACTTTATAGTCGCCTTTTAGATTTGGCTTTTCCAGTGAACTGTAAGTTTTAGCTGATGAAGTGTCTATACATTGAGTTGAATTGAAAAAAAAAGAGGCGCCAGTTAAGCGCCTCTATTACTTTGATCTAGATTTTTGGGTTATTCCACCAAATGAATCTTTAGCATATTAGTTTTACCTTTTACTTTAAGCGGCATGCTTGCAGTATTAATAATGATATCTCCCGCGTTCACGTGATTATCAGCTTTCAATCTTTTTTCGATATCCATGAAAGTGGCATCGGTTGAGATCTGATTAGTGTATAAATAAGCTCTCACTCCCCAAACCAAACTCATTTGTGTAAGGAGTTCTCTATTTCGGGTAAAAACAAAAATATTAGCTGAAGGACGGTGAGAGGCCAGTCGAAAACCTGTAAAGCCCGAAGATGTAATCCCAACAATAGCCTTGGCATTCACATTTCTAGAGAGTCTTGCGGCCATTAAAATCAAGTTATTACTTAAGAAGGTGTCATCTTCTTCCTCAATTTTATACAAATTGTGATAAATATTCGCATTTTCTTCTAGGTAGCTTATGATGCTACTCATCGCTTTTACCGAATTGACAGGATATTTTCCGGAGGCAGTTTCTGCAGAAAGCATTACTGCATCTGCTCCATCTAGTACCGCGTTCGCAACGTCATTGGTTTCCGCACGGGTTGGACGCGGATTCACGATCATACTTTCCATCATTTGGGTAGCAATAATCACTGGCTTACAAGCGATCTTACATTTCTCCACCATTTTCTTTTGCCAAAGCGGTACGATTTCCATAGGAACTTCCACTCCCAAATCACCTCGAGCCACCATGATCGCATCAGTCTCGGCTATGATCGCATCAATATTTTCCAAAGCCTCTGGCTTTTCTATTTTAGCAACGATTTTACAAACTTTCCCTGCTTTTTCTATTCGCTCTCTTAGGTCGATAATATCCTCAGCAGATCTTACAAAAGAAAGTGCGATCCAGTCTACATCTTGACTCAAGCCAAAGGCTAAATCTTCAATATCCTTTTCTGTAAGCGAAGGGGCAGAGACCTTAGTATTTGGAAGATTAATTCCTTTTCTAGACTTCAGAATTCCTCCATGGATTACAGTACAATTGACATTCTTTCCATCCGTATTATTTACTACCAATTCCAAATTACCATCGTCAATCAGTATACGATCACCTGCGGTGACATCATTAGGAAGATTTTGGTAAACGGTGCTCACCAATTCGCTCGTGCCGATTACAGGATCATTTGTGATGGTAATGGGAAAACCAGGCTTGATTTCAACCCCATTGTTTTCCACTTCACCCACCCGGATTTTAGGTCCTTGAAGATCTTGAAGGATTCCTAAATGGGTGTTCATTTCCTCATTTACCTTACGGATGATTTGGATGACTTCTTTGTGAACTTCATGAGATCCATGAGAAAAATTCAGTCGAAACACATTTGCTCCAGCAGCTGCCAAACTCTTGATCGTTTCATAATTATTCGACGCTGGACCAATTGTAGCAAGGATCTTGGTTTTATTAAATTTATTCATTCTATTATTAATAGGTTAGTAGGTTTTCTTTTGATTTAAGCTTTTCAACATCCAGTTTCATGACATTTTGGACAAGTTGGTTTTTTGCAAGTTCTTCAGCAAAGATATCGATACTTATCTGAAAGGTCTCATCTCGAACAAGGAGGAAATAATCCATAGATTTCAGCTCAGGAACTAAATAAGAGACTTGATTTATGGAATTTAAGGCCCTGTTTTTTAATAATTGCACAAAACCATATGGCAAAGAAAGAAAATATTGTGAGATTTTCAGATTGGGTGCAGTCAAGAATTCAAGCTCCAAATCAGATACCTTACGAAGATGCAGTTGAAGATCTCGATTGATTAACCAAGCCATCTTATAGTCCTTCACAGTGGACACAAGGCCCAATAAACCAAAATCATACGTATGCTCGACTAGTAATCTGGACTTCTTCATTTGGGAAGAAAATGAATCAAAACAAAGTTAGAAATAAAAATTTAACAGTATTGAACCGCAATTTGCAGAAAAATTTACTTCCATCTTTTCTTTGTCAATTAGGTTTTAAATATATTTCTTTGCGCAGTGTTAAATACTAAACTGATCACAAAATGTCTGAAATTGCACAAAAAGTAAAAGCCATCATCGTTGACAAGCTTGGCGTAGAAGAGTCTGAAGTGACTTTGGAAGCAAGCTTTACAAATGATCTTGGAGCGGATTCTCTGGATACAGTAGAATTGATTATGGAGTTCGAAAAAGAATTCAATCTTTCTATCCCAGACGATCAAGCTGAGCAAATTGGTACAGTTGGACAGGCTGTATCCTACTTGGAAGCTAACGTTAAATAATAATTCATAAATTCATTCCATGAATTTAAAAAGAGTTGTTGTTACAGGTATAGGTGCTCTCACGCCGATAGGCAATACTGCTGCTGAATTCTGGCATGGCTTGTCTAACGGTGTGAGCGGTGCTGCGCCGATTACCAAGTTCGATGCTTCGCTTTTCAAAACACAATTTGCTTGCGAGATTAAAAATCTTGACATAGAGCAATTTATGGACAGGAAAGAAGCACGAAAAATGGATCCTTTCAGTCAGTTTGCTATGGTCGCTGTTGAAGAGGCGATGGTAGATTCTGGAATTGATCTTGAAAAAATCGATAAATCTAGAGCTGGAGTAATTTGGGGTTCGGGTATTGGAGGCTTAAGAACCTTCCAAGATGAAGTGACAGCATTTGCACAAGGCGATGGCACTCCCCGTTTCAATCCCTTCTTCATCCCAAAGATGATTGCTGATATAAGCGCCGGTTTCATTTCAATCAAATATGGTTTTCGCGGTCCAAACTTTGTCACTGTTTCTGCCTGTGCCTCTGCAACTAATGCCCTGATCGATGCTTTTACTTACATCCGATTAGGCAAAGCTGATATTTTCATCAGTGGTGGTTCAGAAGCAGCAGTTACCGAAGCAGGTATTGGAGGATTTAATGCAATGAAAGCCCTTTCCCAACGAAACGATTCTCCTGAGACTGCATCAAGGCCGTTTGATAAAGATCGAGATGGTTTTGTACTAGGAGAAGGAGCAGGAGCATTAATCCTAGAAGAATATGAGCATGCAAAGGCACGTGGAGCTAAAATCTATGCAGAACTCGTGGGCGGTGGAATGACTGCAGATGCACACCATATCACAGCTCCTCATCCAGAAGGTTTGGGTGCCAGCAATGTGATGAAAATTACTTTAGAGGACGCGAACCTTAAGCCAGAAGACATCGATTACATCAATGTACATGGTACATCTACGCCCCTTGGGGATGTAGGTGAGACAAAAGCAATTCAGCAAGTCTTTGGAGAACATGCCTACAAATTGAACATTAGCAGTACCAAATCGATGACTGGTCACCTCTTAGGAGCAGCAGGAGCTATCGAAGCTATTGCTTGTATTTTTGCTATGAATACTAGTTTGGTCCCTCCTACCATCAACCATTTTACGGATGATGAAAGCTTTGATCCGAAGTTAAATTTAACTTTCAATAAAGCTCAGAAAAGAGAAATAAACTATGCTCTTAGCAATACATTTGGATTTGGAGGGCATAATTGCTCTGTAATCTTCAAAAAATATAATTGATTTTAGTTTTGAAATTCCTTCATAGACTCGGAATTCAATTTCTTTTCTTAAGTGAAAAAGACAGAAGGCTTGCTTCCTCAATCAAAATGATGATTGGAAGCAAGCCTTTTAATTTGACTGTTTATAAACTTTCTCTGACCCCTTCGGGACTTGCTGAAGAAACCAGCAAAGGTTTCAAGATTTCAAATGAACGTCTTGAATTTCTCGGTGATGCAGTCTTAGGATCAGTGGTAGCCGAATACTTATTTCTCAAATATCCTTATCGGGATGAAGGCTTCCTTACCGAAACCAGATCAAAACTAGTCAACCGTGAAAATCTAAATTCTACCGGACAAAAGATTGGTTTGAAAAAAATCCTCACTCATGAAATTGGCGAGCGAAGTTTCACTGGAAACAAATCGCTCTATGGAGATATTCTTGAGGCATTTATTGGAGCCGTATATTTAGATAAAGGCTACTCTTTTACAAGATCGTTTATTCTGACTCGAATCTTGACTCATATGGATTTGGATGATATGATTGCTACAACTACCAATTACAAAAGCAAAATCATCGAATGGTCTCAGAAAACAAACAAACACATCGAATATGAAGTAATAGCTATTCATGGCAATCAGCGCTACAAGGAATTTATTGTCGCACTTCAAGTGGAGCAAGTAGAGATCGCACAAGGAAAAGGCCCTACTAAGAAAAAAGCAGAACAAGAGGCTTCTAAAAATGCGTGCGAAGTCCTAAAGATTGCCACCTAGTCAATAAATTCACAAATTGAAATCAACTGATGACTCCGATTAAAATTGCCGCAGCCACACTTAATCAGACTCCGTTAGATTGGACTGGGAACCTTAAGCGAATCATAGCGGGAATAGATGAAGCAAAGCTATTAAATGCAGAAATGGTCTGTTTTCCTGAACTCACCATCACTGGATATGGAAGCGAAGATTTATTTTTAAGCTACTGGTATCCCAAAAAAGCGCTGAGCCAGCTTTCCCTTCTTCTCCCATATTGCCAAGGTATTACCGTTGCTGTAGGATTACCCGTCCGGATTCAGGACAAGGTCTATAATACTGTTGCAGTGATAGAAAATGCCATAATAAAAGGCTTTGTCGCAAAACAATTCATGGCCATCGATGGGGTGCATTATGAATTCAGATGGTTTACTCCATGGCAGGCCAATGAATTAATCGAATTTGAATTTGATGGAAAAACTTATCCTTTTGGGGATCAAACTTTTTATATCAAAGACATCCACTATGGTTTTGAAATCTGCGAGGATGCTTGGAGAGGTTCTGTAAGACCGGGATATCTACTTTGCGAACGCAAAGTAGATCTGATATTTAACCCAAGTGCCAGCCATTTTGCAATGGGAAAAACCCAAGAGCGTAAAAATCTGATCGAAAATAGTTCCTCCATCTTTGATTGTTATTACTGCTATATCAATCTATTGGGTAATGAAAGTGGACGGATGATTTTTGACGGCGAAGTCATGCTCGCTAAATCTGGAGAACTAATTGCTAGAAATGGTCTTCTATCCTATCAGGATGTCCAAGTGATGACTTTTGAGCTTAAACCTGAAATTCAGGAAATCGCTCCAATTCAATCTAAAGAAGAGGAATTTGTCCAAGCTACTTCCCTAGGACTATTCGACTACCTGCGAAAAAGCAAGAGCCGGGGATTTGTTCTTTCACTATCCGGCGGAGCAGATTCTTCCACCGTAGCCATATTAGTCTCAGAAATGGTGAAACGCGGAGTAGCTGAGCTTGGACTTGAAATTTTCTTGAAAAAATCAGGGATAAATCTGAAAATATCCACTTCAGAGCCCATTAAAGAAATAATTGGCCAACTATTGGCCACAGCCTATCAAGGCACAGAAAATTCGTCAAAAGATACGCTTGAAAGCGCTCGATTCTTGGCAGAAAGTATCGGAGCTACTTTTCATCACTGGAATATTGATGAAGAGGTCGCTTCTTATACCGGTAAAATTGAAAAAGCGATCGGAAGAAAGTTGACTTGGGAAAAAGACGATATCGCACTACAAAATATTCAGGCTCGAACCAGATCACCTATAATTTGGATGCTTGCCAACCTGAATAACGCATTATTACTTGCTACCTCTAACCGAAGCGAAGGGGATGTTGGCTATACCACTATGGATGGAGATACGAGTGGAAGCATCTCACCTATAGCTGCAGTGGATAAACATTTTATTCTTCATTGGCTCAGATGGGCTGAGAAAAATTTAGATCAGCCAGGATTAGCTCTGGTTAATTCCCTCCAGCCTAGTGCAGAACTACGTCCAATAGAGCGCACCCAAACAGATGAAAAAGACTTAATGCCGTATTCAGTAATCGTGAAAATTGAAAAATTAGCTATTCGAGATCGGCGATCTCCCCAAGATATATATTTAATTCTTTTAGATGAACTGAAATTGGAATCCTCAATTTTGAAAGGTTATATCAAAAAATTCTTCCAACTTTGGTCACGGAATCAATGGAAAAGAGAACGTCTCGCACCCTCATTTCACCTCGACGAATTCAATGTAGACCCTAAAACATGGTGTCGATTCCCAATACTTTCTGCGGGCTATGTTGAAGAACTTGAACAATTAGACCAACTCTAATTCAGAAAAAATGCTTGAATTTATATTAAGTTATGTAGTATGGGATCCAAATCCGGCTGTTTTTGCCAATTTTGAACGACTCAGATGGTACAGTTTACTTTTTGCTTTGGGCTTTATCATTTCTCAGCAATTCATGGTTTATTTTTTCCGCAAGGAAGGCCAAGATGAAAACCTCGTGGACAAACTGACCATTTACATGGTCTTGGCGACGATCACTGGGGCAAGATTGGGCCATGTGCTTTTCTATGAGCCTGAAAAATACCTCAGCAATCCAATTGACATCCTCAAAGTATGGGAAGGTGGTCTGGCGAGTCATGGAGCAGCAATAGCAATTATAATTGCGCTGTGGATGTATGCTAAAAGAACACCAGGACAAAACTACCTCTGGGTGGTAGATAGAATCGTAATTGTCACTGCCATGACTGGAGCTTTGATTCGATTTGGCAATTTGATGAATTCAGAAATTGGGGGAAAAGAAACCAATAGTGACAATGGCTTCGTATATGGATGGCATATTGAAGAAATTCTTGCATCTCTTCGAGTACCTGTCGAATCAATTGAGGCCTATAAGCCTACTGATCGAGATGGGGAGTTGAAAGGAAATGGAATAGTTCCGATGAATATAGATATTAAGGTAGGAAAAGGAAGTTACGACGTCGCTAATTTGGAATCTACCCTAAGAAGGGATGTCAAATATGCCTTAACCCAATTCAATTCCTCTAAAAATTATTATGCAGAGGAAGTAGATACTCCGCTAGATCTAACGATTCAAGAGAAAAGCGATCATTACCTAGTCACAGTAAAGACCTTTGGCAAATCAAAGCATCCTACTCAAATCTATGAATCGATTTCCTACTTCATTATTTTCTTGATTTTATTTGCCATTTGGAATCACTACAAGGAACGGACACCTGAAGGGCTACTGATGGGATTATTCCTTATCAGTGTTTTTGGAATGCGTTTTGTTTGGGAGTTTTTCAAAGAAAATCAAGTGGATTTCGAAGAGACAATGGCTTTCAATATGGGACAATTGCTAAGTATACCTTTGGTGATTGGAGGAATAGTTCTGGTAATTCTAGCTTTAAAAAATGGTCCAAAAGCCAAACTTGGTTAAGGAACAGGATCGTGGCCATGCCCTCCCCAAGGATTGCAGCTTAGGATACGTTTGATTCCTAGCCAGCCACCTTTTAACAAACCATGCTTCAAAATTGCCACTTTAGTATATTCACTGCACGTTGGATTATACCTGCAACTGGAAGGGAAAAGTGGCGAAATAGTATATTGATATACCAAAACTGGAAATATTGCTATCTTTCTAAAAATGGTTTTAATCATAACTAATTCTAAATATAAACTTCAATCTTACAACCGTAAAAAGCTTACCCCAATTCCATTTTGAAGTTTAAGCACCAAAATATCTTTTTATCCTTTGCCTTTACTGTACTATTGGCAGGTTTTTTTAGTGTCCAAAAATCAAAAGCCCAGACTGATACCTCTTTGGCACCAGTTGATACTGGACGTAAGGTAAAAGTGAATAATATTTTTATCATTGGGAATGAAAAAACTAAAAAAGAGATCATTCTACGAGAGTTGGACTTCACCACTGACTTTTACTACGATTGGGAAGCACTAGTTGAAATTCTTATCGCAGATCAGAAAAAAATCTACAATCTGCGCTTATTTACCTCGGTTGAAATCACGCCACTGGAAATCGACGATAGCGAAGTGGAGGTATTGATTACCGTAAAAGAGCGTTGGTATATTCTCCCACAACTTATTTTTCAGCTTGCTGATCGTAATTTTGCGGAGTGGTGGACCAACCAAGGAAGAGATTTTTCAAGAGTCAACTTCGGTCTTAGATTGAGCCATTCTAATGTGGCTGGACGAAATGAAAAATTGAGATTTTCTGGTCAGTTAGGTTTTACTAGATCATTGGATTTTCAATACAACAAACCTTATATCGATAAAAAGCAAAAGCATGGTTTAGCTTTTCAAGTCACCTTCAACGAAAACAAATCAATCCCAATCAAATCAGCATTCAATCGCCAGGTATTTTACGCCGCAGAAGATGAGCGAGTACTTCGTAAAAATATAGGAGGAGCTGTCAGATATACCTATAGGAGAAGTTTTTATAATTTCCATTTTTTCACTTTGGGTTATAATTTTACTAGTATCGACCCTGAGATCCTAGTCCAAAATCCTGATTACTTTCAAAATGGGAGCACCAATCTCAGATATCTTTACAGTACTTATACTTTTAGACATGACAAGCGTGATAATGTGGCCTATGCTACAGATGGTGAATTATTGCAGCTATCCATAACCAAGTATGGGATTTTTTATGTGGATGAGTTAGACGAAGTAGAAGTCAGCATTACAGCCAATAAATATTGGAAAATCAATAATCGGTTTAATTTCAATACCGGACTGACCGCGGATTGGTTTCTAAGTGAGCGACAGCCTTACACATTGGTGAGAGGAATTGGTTATTCACCGGATTTCATTAGAGGTTATGAACTGAACGTAATTGAAGGTCAGCAGCTCTATGTGCATAAGAATAGTTTCCGTTGGAAATTTTTTGATAGGGAATTCGATGTTTCGAAGTTTTTCAAACTGGAGCAATTCAGCACCATCCCGATCCGATTGTATTGGAGTGCCAATTTTGACCACGGCTACGTCACTGATCGAAATAGAATTCCGGAAAACTCACGACTGGCAAACACCTATCTATTTGGCTATGGGACAGGGATTGATTTAGTAGGATTTTATGATTCAGTGCTTCGATTTGAATACTCATTGAATAACAGCGGCGAAGGTAATTTCTTCTTCAATTTCAAAGCACCTTTCTAAAAAGGGATTTTTTAAGGGAATTAGTTAAAAAAAATCAGAAGTATTTAATTGGGAAATAATTTTTTTAACTAAATTACTCTTCTAATTTTTCTAATTATGAAAGCTACTTTTTTACTCAGCTTTTTTTGCATATTCGGTTGGACCTTAGTGGCTCAGACAGATCCGGTCACGCAAGTTCATGGAGGCAGGAATCAAAGCTTGGGAAACATTCGGATCTTTGATAATTCAGCATTTGCACACTTCAATAATCCAGGAGCATTAGCTAGTTATAAAGTCAATCAGCTCGCAGGAGGATATGATCATCGCTTTGGCTTAGCAGAACTTAGCACGATAAATATTGCTGGAGCGATATCTTTTGGTCCAGGAGTGCTAGGATTTGGGATCGCAAGGTCTGGGGGCAAACTTTTTAATCAGCAGACTTTGGGTGTCAGCTATTCAAATCAGCTTGGTATTGTGAGCATTGGTGGTAAGTTAGAATGGTTTCAAACTCAAATTGAAGGTTTTGGAACTGGTAATTCAGGCATTTTTAGCTTAGGGGGCATTGCTGACTTGAGCTCAACCTTTTCGTTAGGTGCCACTATTTCAAATCTCAATCGCGCCAAACTAGGCCGAAATTCAGCCCAGCGAATTCCCACGGGGATCTCTCTTGGGCTCAACTACCATCCAAGCACGCAATTGAATTTTTATGCTGAGGTAGAAAAAGACATCCTGATTAACCCAGGTTATAAAATTGGACTCGAATACGAGCTTCATGAATGGGTTGAACTAAGAACCGGAGTAAATTCTAATCCTGGGAGGCTATTTTTTGGGCTGGGCATTAACTATGAGAAGTTTGGTCTAGATCTGGGATATGGCCAGGTGAATCCACTTGGTAGCACAACCAATTTCAGCCTATCCTACGACTTAGATCAATGAACAGGTCATGTCTTCTGTTTGCCATTGGATTGATTGGATCAATAACTCAGCTTTCCGCTCAGACTCCCCCTCGAATCCAAATTGATTTGGAACAATTTATTGAGCGACTATTCCCTGTTCAAGATGAGGCATTGGATTATGAATCGATCTATGAAGTCATGCTTCAAGTTTATTTAAATCCCATCTCAATCAATGATGCTGATGCTGAAGTTTTACAAGCCAGTTATCTTCTCAACCCAACCCAAATCGCAAATCTCATCCGCTATAGAAATGAATATGGACCTTTCATTTCGCTTTATGAACTTCAAGCTGTCCCTAATTTTGATCTCCAAACGATTTATAACCTAGTGCCTTTCTTATCACTCGGGCGAGGCGATTTGGGCAATACCAAAAGATTTTGGGAACGGGTTCACTCAGAAGAACAAGCCTATTTACTCCTAAGGCAACGGAGAACTTGGGAGACTCGCAAGGGTTTCACTCCCGCAGATACCAGTTCGACAGGAAGAATCTCCTCTCGCTACCTAGGAGACCAAAATGATCTCTATGTAAGGTTTCGAATTCAGCACAGTCGGGATTTCAGTTTGGGTTTAACATTGGATAAGGACGCCGGAGAGCAATTCATCTTGGATAAAAAGACTGCTAGATATGGCTTCAATTTCCTCTCTTTCCACTTGACCCGATATGAGGTAGGGAAATGGAAGACAATAAGTCTAGGGGATTTCCAAGTATCATTTGGTCAAGGATTGGTATATGGAGCAGGTTATGGTTTTGGTAAAGGCGCGGAGACTATCTCTACAGTACGAAGGAGCAGTGTCGGAATCAAACCTTATACTGCAGCTTTGGAGTTTGGTTTTTTTAGAGGCCTAGGAGCTACTTATAGATATAAAAACTGGAACAATACCTGGGTTTTTTCTTATGCGCCAAGAGATGGCCGAGTGAACGAATCGATTGATTCGCTTGATAGATCAGACAGTTTTATTTCATCTTTTTCTGAAAGTGGCCTTCATCGAACTCCAAGTGAACTCTCCACAAAAAACAGGCTACGAGAACTTAGCTTGGGTTCCAATTTGCAATACACAAGCAGTAATAGAAAATTTCATATCGGGGGAAATATACTGCATACCAAATTTGATCGTCCTTGGCAAAGGACTGCTACACCTTACAATCAATTTGAATTTAGCGGAATTCAAAACAGCATTGGAAGCATTTATTCGAGTTATAATTGGAAAAACTTCTACCTGTTTGGAGAATCCGCCATTTCCCAATCAGGCGGTACAGGAACAGTTTTAGGTTTTATCAGCAGCTTGAGCAAGCAGATCGATATTTCCTTTCTTTGGAGAAATTACGATCGAGATTTCCATAGCTTTTATGGGAATGCTTTTGCGGAAAGTACACGCCCTATCAATGAGCGAGGAGCCTACCTAGGAATTCAAATTCGTCCTAACTTAAAATGGAAAATCAACTCCTATTTTGATCTCTTCCGTTTTCCATGGCTTCGCTATCGAGCATATTCTCCTTCTTCCGGTCAAGAATGGCTAACTCGAATCAGCTATCAACCCAACCGAAATCTACTTGCCTTTTTTCAAATTCGAAATGAAAAAAAGGATCGGAACCTTCCAGATTCCGGTGAACCAGGATTGGTTTACCGTTTGGCCACGATGAACAAAACGAATGGACTGATAAGCCTAGAATTCCAAGTTTCAAAAGCGCTCTTTATTCGCTCACGCGTTTTATTCAGTTCGGTAGAATTCAATGAAGTGAGGACGAATGGATTTATGATTTTACAGGATGCTCAGTATAGTTTCAATAAATTCCGATTTACCGGAAGAATAGCACTTTTTGATACAGACGATTATGAAAATCGACAATATACTTTCGAAAACAATGTGCTCTGGACCTTTTCTCTTCCTGCAAATTCCGGTCAGGGCATGCGGTACTATTTACTTGGGCAGTATCAATTTAACAGTCAATTAACTGGGTATTTTCGCTATTCTCGAACCAATTATACGGACCGAGAATCTATCAGTTCTGGACTTCAAGAAATCCCATTTCCTCATCAAACAGAAACCACTTTTTTGCTTAGATACATGCTTCACCGGTAATTTTCCATCAATGGTAGGTTTGAAGACTGGTTTTTCCTTAATTTCGGATCAAACCGAAAAATCCATGAAAAGAATACTACAAACTACCCTTTTGCTTTTTTTTAGTTTGAATCTGGCTTTAGCACAAAGTCTTGATCTCAGTAAAATGACTAAGAAAGAGGGTTTTGTCCCATTCTACCTCGATGAAGAAAAAGGGAAAATCTACTTAGAAATCTCCAGGTTGGATGAAGAATTTTTATATGTCAATTCCCTTACTGCCGGTATAGGATCGAATGATATTGGGCTGGATCGAGGTCAGCTTGGTGATACTCGAATCGTAGAGTTCCGAAAGACCGGAAACAAAGTGTTTTTAGTTCATAAGAATTACGATTTCAGAGCCTATTCTGACAATCCTTATGAGGTGCAGTCTGTCAAGGATGCTTTTGCTGAATCTATTCTTTGGGGCTTTGAAGTAGCTCAGAAGTCAGGGGAAAGCTTAATTGTGGATGCAACTGCATTTTACCTGCAAGATACACATGATGTTGGAGGTAAATTAGCACAGAGTCGCCAAGGCACTTTCAAAGTGGATAATAGTCGCTCTGGACTTTATTTTCCGATGACCAAAAATTTCCCTCAAAACACGGAAGTGGAAGCGACAATTACGCTTACTGGAAATGCCACTGGAGCCTACTTGAGATCAGTAACTCCTACGCCAGATGCCGTAACCGTCCGTCAGCGCCACTCGTTTATTGAACTTCCTGATGATGCATACACCCCGAGAGCTTTTGATCCAAGAGCTGGGTATGGCAGCATTAGTTATATGGATTTCACCTCCCCTATTTCAGAACCCATTGTAAAGCGAAACATCGCTAGGCATCGACTTGTGAAAAAGAATCCTAATGCGGCAATCTCTGAGGTAGTCGAACCAATCATTTACTATTTAGATCGAGGAACTCCTGAGCCGGTAAAATCAGCATTACTTGAAGGAGGAAATTGGTGGAATCAGGCCTATGAAGCAGCTGGATTCAAGGATGCATTTCGAGTAGAGCTTGCTCCAGAGGGAATGGATCTTATGGATGTTAGATATAATGTAATCCAGTGGGTTCACCGATCGACAAGGGGTTGGTCCTATGGAGCAAGTGTTAGGGATCCTCGGACAGGCGAGATTTTAAAAGGGCATGTTTCTTTAGGATCTCTACGGGTTCGTCAAGATTACTTGATCGCTCAAGGCTTGATCCAGCCATATGAAAATGGAGATACGCCTGACCCTAAGATGTTGGAATTGGCAGTAGCCAGATTAAAGCAACTTTCTGCACATGAGATTGGCCATACTATTGGCTTGGCACACAGTTATGCCACCTCTGCCGAAGGACGATCTTCAGTGATGGATTACCCTTACCCAGTGATTACGCAAACTGCAAACGGGGAGCTTGACTTCAGTAATGCCTATGATAATAAAATCGGAGAATGGGATAAGTGGGCAATCACTTATGGCTATGGATATCCTGAGAAAGGTCAATCCGAAGCAGATTTCTTAGAGAAAACACTTGAAGAAACTTATGCAGCAGGACATGAGTTTATCACTGATTCCGATTCTAGAAATCCAAGTGGCGTACATCCAAGATCACACCTTTGGGACAATGGAGCTTCAGCGCCTGAAGAGTTATTGAGAATGCTGACTTTGAGAAAAAGTAAAATGGAAACCTTTGGACTTAATGCCATCCGAAATGGTGAGCCAGAAGCTATTCTTGAGGAAGTATTTACCCCATTATTTTTAATGCATCGGTACCAAGTAGAGGCCGCTACCAAACTTATTGGTGGAATGGACTATGCTTACAAAATAAAAGGCGATAATCAACCAACTCATAATTGGCTCAATGCGTTAGATCAAAAAGCAGCTTTGGATGCATTAATATTCACTGTTAGCCCTAGTCAATTAGAGGTCCCTGCACATGTATTGGCACTAATTCCTCCAAGACCCTTTGGTTATGGAAAAACAAGAGAAACATTTGTGTCTCGTACTGGGCCAATATTTGATCCAATTGCTCCTGCAGAAAGTGTAGTCGATTTGACTTTTGGTCTGCTGTTCGAAGGAGGCAGAGCAACTCGCTTGCATTTACAGAACCTACAAAACCAATCACTTCCAAGCTTAAATTCAGTTTTAGAAGAGGTTAATCAAAAAATCTTCTCCACTACCCTACCGGAAGGCTTGGCTGGAGAAATTAAATTAATGACTGAATCCAAATTAGTGGATCACATGATCATGCTAGCAGATAATGAGGAGGTATCAAATTCAGTTCGGGCAATCGCAAGAGGTCATCTCAAAAGTTTGAAAGACGGAAGCAAAAGTACTGGTGCTGGAGGGTTGACCGCTCGAGGAGCTAACAGTTCATTGTTAGGAATGCATTCTCGCTATTTAGCAGATAAAATTCAAGCCTTCTTAGACCTACCAGTAAAATTCACACCGCAGGAATCCTTAAAAGTACCTGATGGTGCACCAATAGGAATGGAAAGCATGAGTTGTGACTTTGATTTCTAAAAAAAATAATAGATAAATTTAGCAAGAGGCATCGTAAATGATGCCTCTTTCGGATTTAAGAAATTGATCAACCAATTGATAACCCTTGTATTAGTTTTTTTTTAAATTCAATTTTTACGGCAGATTCTAAAAAGGATTGTTTCGTAGTGATGAGTTTCGGAACGAAGATAGCATGGGGTTATATTCTAAAAATCTATTTTTTTAGATGGAATTATTTTTGAAACAAAGTAAATAACAAAGTATAATC
>CAWUWQ010000400.1:0-4576 GCA_963926065.1 uncultured Algoriphagus sp. | reverse complement strand
GATCATTGCAAATCGCTCCTGAAGGATATCCAGCAATTGATCATCCATGTGATCAACGGCTCTTCTCAAATCTTGCAGACGCTCATCGGGCTTCATGCTTTCCATTGGTTCTTTGAAGTCGATCGCATTGATCATTTCTTTTAAAGCTGCTGGAGTTACCTGCTGTTTTGCATCGGACCAAGCTTTGTCGGGATCATTGTGCGTCTCAATCATCAATCCATCCAAACCAAAGTTCATTGCACGCTGAGCAACCTCAAGTAATCCGTCTCTTTTCCCTACGATGTGAGAGGGATCGTTGATTACTTCCATCCCAGTCCACAAGCGTTTCAAGTGAATTGGCATTGACCAGTTTGGTTTGTTTCTGAATCGCTTGTCATAAGCATCGGAGAAACCTCTGTGAATTGCTGCAAGTTTATCAATCCCAACTGCGTGGAATCGCTCCAAAGCACCAATCCAAAGATCTAGATCGGGATTCATCGGATTTTTTACCATTACGGGAATATCAACTCCTTTGAGGGCTTCAGCAATTTCTTGCACTGCAAATGGATTCACAGTAGTTCGAGCTCCTACCCAAAGTACATCTATATTGTGTTTCAAAGCCATTTCTACATGAGCAGCATTTCCTACTTCAGTTGTAATGGGGATATTGAGTTGATGGCGGACGATTTCCATCCATTTTAAACCTTCTTCACCTACTCCTTCGAAGGATCCAGGGCGAGTTCTAGGCTTCCAGATCCCGGCTCTGAAAAGTTGAGGGACTATGTTCTGTTCCTTCATTTCTTTACAGATCTGTTCGATCTGCTCTGGCGTCTCAGCAGAGCAAGGCCCTGCAATGATCAATGGAGTAGTTAATCCAAGACCCCAATCTTTAATTTGTTTGTGTGATTTCATAGTACTGAGCTTTAAATAAAAAAAGCCCGGGTCTTTCGAACCGGGCTTTTGTGTTTATATTTTCTTTTAGTTTTTGGCTAGACAATACACAGCTCCGATTCGATTTTGGCTTCGAAAGTAAAAATAGAAGAACGTAAAATAAATCGCTGCTGTAAATAACATGCTTCAAAAATAAGAGGGTACTTTTTAAAAACAAAATTAATTTTCAGCTACTTACTTATCAATTCAATAATTATTTGATCTATTCATTGATTTTTATCTAAAATCTTAAAAAAAAACAATTCAAACAGATTTTAATTTTGTTTTTACTTATATTTTATTTATTTAATTTCGATAATAAATAAATGTTTTTTTTTTAATGATGGAAGTAATCAAAGTAGAGAAATTAAATTCGGACCAAATATTTTATTCGTTCACATGACTTTTGTGAATGAAGTGGTTTAGACTTAAAACTGATTAAATCAAGAAATTCAATTTTTCAATATTCATAACAAAACTAAAGCGCAAGCTGTTTTTTTGATATCTTTGACACTTTATTCGCCCCAAATGCCAGTAAAATCCAACATTTCTTTTGAAAACATGGAAGTAGCTTTTGCTTCCAAAACAGATACTGAACTCCGGAAAGTTTATCTGGTTTTTGCGCTTTTGAATAATAAGTTTGTATCCAATCTCGGGATTTTGCTTACTAATATCTCCTTTAAATTAGGTCTTCCGATTAAGGGATTGATGAAGCAAACCATGTTTGGGCATTTCTGCGGAGGTGAAACAATCGCTGAGACGATCGAAGCCTGTAAAAAGCTCGAATCCTTTGGTATCGAAAGTATTCTCGATCTTTCTGTTGAAGGAAAAGGAGACGAAGACAGCTATGATAAAACCACCGAAGAGATCTATCAGACCATGGTGGAATCGGCCAAGACTGATTATATGCCTTTCGGAGTGTTTAAGGTGACCGGACTTGGAGATTACCATATTATGGAGAAGATCCAAACTGGAGAGAAGTTGAATGTGGAAGAGACTAAAGCTTTTGAGCGAACACAGGCTCGAGTAGATCGTCTTTGCAAAGCTGCTCATAGTCTGGGGTTAAAAATCTTGGTGGATGCTGAGGAGTCTTGGTTTCAAAATGTGATTGACGACTTGGCCTATGAAGCCATGGAGAAATATAATAAAGAGCGCTGCGTAGTTTATAATACATTTCAGATGTATCGACACGACTCCTTGGAGCGATTGAAGAAGGCAAACAAATTAGCGAAGGAAAGAGGATATATCTTTGGAGCGAAGCCAGTTCGAGGAGCCTACATGGAAAAGGAACGAGATCGAGCTGAAGAAATGAGCTATCCAAGTCCAATCCAACCTAATAAAGCTGCAACAGATCGGGATTATGATTTAGCTCTGAAATATGCTTTGGAAAATGGTGTGTTTTTGGTTTCCGGTTCTCACAATGAAAATAGCAATCTTCTGTTGACCCAATTGATCAATCTGAATGGAATCGATCCAAATTCTGATCGAGTGTTCTTTTCCCAACTGTACGGTATGAGTGATAATATTTCATTCAACCTTGCTAATGCGGGTTTTCGTGTTGTGAAATATGTGCCCTATGGACCTGTCGAAAAAGTGATGCCTTATTTGACTCGAAGGGCAGCTGAGAACTCAAGTATTGCTGGTCAAAGTAGTAGAGAATTTGAGCTGATCAAGCGGGAGATCAAAAGGAGGAAGCGGATAGGCAGTCTTCAGTAGGTATTGGGTGTTTTTAAGTAATTTGTAGAATTGATAAATACGGGGACTTTAGATGTCTCAAGATAAAATATAGAACATGCAAGTTTTAAGCGAACAGGAATTAGAAAGACGTAAAGATCGAGAAGAACTGATGAAGTTGGGAATCAATCCCTATCCAGCGGAGGCTTTTCCGATTAACGTGACTTCGGAAGATATTCACAGCAACTACGAAAACCGCAAGACGGATTATAAGGATATCAAGATCGCTGGTCGATTGATGAGCCGGAGAATCATGGGTTCGGCTTCGTTTGGAGAGATTCAAGATGCTTCGGGAAGACTTCAATTCTACATTCGTCGCGATGATATCTGTCCAGGAGAAGACAAGACACTTTATAATGCTGTTTTCAAAAAGCTTTTGGGAATCGGAGATTTCCTAGGGCTGAAAGGATATATTTTCACAACACAAACCGGTGAAATCTCCCTTCACGTCACAGAAATGAAGGTGCTTTCTAAATCTGTCAAGCCACTTCCAATCGTGAAGAGAGACGAAGAAGGAAATGTGCATGATGGTTTCACCGATCCTGAGATGCGTTATAGACAGCGCTACGTGGACTTGACGGTAAATCCTGAAGTGAAAAATACGTTTGTGACTAGATCAAAAATCATTTCCCAAATGCGTCGCTATTTCGACGATCATGGATGGCTTGAAGTGGAAACCCCGATTTTGCAAGCAGTACATGGTGGTGCAGCAGCTCGACCATTTCGAACCCATCACAACACCTTGGATATGCCGCTTTTCTTACGGATTGCGAATGAGCTATATCTGAAGAGATTGATCGTCGGTGGATTTGATGGAGTCTATGAGTTTGGGAAAATGTTTCGAAATGAAGGCATGGACCGTACTCACAATCCAGAATTCACTTCCATGGAAATCTATGTAGCCTACAAAGACTACATCTGGATGATGGAAATGGTGGAGGAACTGATCGAGCAAGTGACTCAGAAAATCCACGGCAAGACAGAAATCCCTGTGGGTGACAAAATGATCAATTTTGCTGGTCCTTACAGAAGATTGACGATGTACGATTCCATCAAGGAATATGCAGGAGTCGATGTGAGCAAATTGGATGAATCCGGACTGCGTGAGGTCTGTAAGAAACTTGCAATCGTCGTCGATAATACCATGGGCAGAGGTAAATTGGTTGATGAAATCTTCGGTTCCAAAGTTGAAGCGAATCTTATTCAACCAACATACATCACCGACTATCCGATTGAGATGACGCCTTTGGCGAAAAAGCATAGAACTGAGCCTGGATTAGTAGAGCGTTTTGAATTGTTCGTTAATGGCAAAGAAATCGCCAATGCTTATACCGAATTGAACGATCCAATCGATCAGCGGGAGCGATTTGAGGAGCAATTGAAGTTGGCAGCGAGAGGAGATGATGAAGCAATGGCCATGGATGATGATTTCCTTCGGGCTTTAGAATATGGCATGCCTCCAACCTCTGGTTTGGGGATCGGAATTGACCGATTGACAATGCTATTGACTAACAAGACAACCATTCAGGAAGTGTTATTTTTCCCTCAAATGCGTCCTGAGAAAAAGCAAGTAGATCTTTCGGAAGAAGAGAAGATCATTTTCGAATTGTTGAAAGTAGAATCTCCGGTAGCTTTGCCAGCTTTGAAAGAAAAAGCTGGTCTAAGCGGTAAAAAGTGGGATGTGGCGATGAAAGGACTTACTGGAAAGGGAGTCGCTAAAGTGACCAAAGAAGGTGATGCGGTTACGGTGTCTCTGGTAGATTAACACTTAAAGCGTTTATATATTGAAAACCGAGCAGAGAGGCTCGGTTTTTTTTTGTTAAGAATTTTGGAAGTTGATATTTTCTGGAGATAACCTTCCATTTACCTATCTTAGAATTTAAAGCTATTCCCCATGCCCAAATACACTCTTCATATCAATGGTACTGAGAAA
>CAWUWQ010000399.1:0-11544 GCA_963926065.1 uncultured Algoriphagus sp. | reverse complement strand
ATTTCGCTGGTAAAACAAGCAAAAAATGAATGTGAAGAAGGGAAAATTTCTTTGCGAACAGTCCGAAAAAATACCAACGACGAACTGAAAAAACTCCAAAAAGATGGAGCCTCGGAAGATGATGTCAAGCGAGCTGAAGAGAAAGTGCAAAAATTCACGGATCAATACGCTGTGAAAATCGATGATTTACTTGTCAAGAAAGAAGTTGACATTATGAAAGTATAGATTAATGGTTCGAGATAGCTCTGAAAGAATGACATATACAATAATAGTTTATGTCCTTTACTAAGCATCAAGAGTCCACAAGAGCCTTGAAATGCCCTCCCCGTCATGGCGGGGGGCTGATCTTTTTTTTGAAATGAGAACCAAAAGCTAAAATTGGTATCTGGATCCCAGATTTCTCCCACTTTCAACTGAGTAATATCCGAGATATTTAAAAAAATGCTTTTAAACTCGTCTGTAGGATTTCATGGCACCTTTTTTCAATCAATTTTCTCCATTTTTTGTTTAAATCAAGTGATTATGGTTTTTGATTAACAACTGTCCTACAAAAATTAATGTTAGATCTTTCTGGGCTTAGGCGATATCATTAAAACACAAGAATTAGCGTATCCACTCCTATTTATTAAGCCCCTTCAGGGCTAACACATGTTTTGCTGATTGCTAGTGAAAGCTCTATTTTGGCTGATTGAAGAAATGCATTTAAATTGAAAAGAAGGCTCAAGAAAAAAAATCTTAACCCATCTCGACTGCTATCTTGCTAAACCATAGTGGACCTTGGAGCTGAAAGACTCTCACCAAATAATGGGCGAGCAGTCAACCGCTCATCCATTATTTTTAATTTACCTGAATGAAAGTCGCTACTCCGAATCTAGCCCCCCCTCTTAGGTAGTTTCCATTTTCAAAACCAGCTCCAAACTCTACCCTGAAAATTCGGAAGAGATTGTCTAATGAATAGCCCACTTCCCAATAATGAGGAGAGTTTTCGGTTTTCAAATAGTTGAAAAACAAGTTTTCCCGCACACCAGAGAACCGAAGCATTGGAAGTTGAGTTAAAAGAAATTTTCTGAATTGGTAATGAACGATCCCTGAGAAATAGCTGGAGTTCGTGCTATACTTATAATAATCCATAAACCGGTAATTGGAAGCTGGACCGAAGTTAGAGAAGATGGTCCGATTGCCACCAAAGTGCTGAAAATCCGGGAAAAAGACTTGGTTATTATTTAAGAATGTTCCAGCAGTAATATTGAAGTCGAGCTTTCCACTTACTCCGAAATTGTAATCATGTTTAAAACTCATAGAAACATGATCAAAATCTGAGGCATTTCCGTCACTTCCAAAAATATTTCCAAACGCCTTCCGGTAGGTAAATTCTACCAAAGGAGAACGATCAGTTAAAGCGTATTTTCTACCGTTCCTAATTCCATACTGGATGCCAGGTCTCCATTCGAGCGATGCTACCAACTTTAAACTCTGATGATCAACAAAAGAATTAGCCGTAGTTTCTATGTTTTCAGGTTGATTGGGAGTGTATTCTCGCTCGGGTTTATTATAAAAACTATAGTCGATCGCATTAAATAATTGCCTACGATTAGCGTAGGTTAAGGCACCACGATAAGTAAATCCGTAATTCACTCGATGAGCCCAATAAGCCCCAACAAAATCCTGCTCGAATAGCTTCATGTAATTTTGTCTGAGCAAAAGGGAATAGAAAGCATTCACTTGCTCATTGATCGGTTCTTCTCCATTGTACTGGTAAATATATCTGCCACCTCTCAAGCCGAACGTGGTCCCAGACATGGGAAGAGTATTCGACCATTGGAAATCTACCTGACCATAAAGCCGATTACTAGAAAATCCATACCGCAAGTCAGGTTCTATACTGAAGTTTTTCCGAAGTACGGTTACGCTATCCGCTTGTTTGATCGATTGACTTTTCCGGTAAAAAAGCCCCATTCCAACTTTCCAACCTTCAACTGAATTGAAAGACATTTTGGTCCAGTTTTGATCAAAACCCATCGTAACTCCTTTTACAAAACTGTAGGACCCCCCACTCATAAAGTCTAGCAGCTTTAATTTTCGCTTGGCTTTTTTTGCAACTGAATCCACTTCACTGACTTTGGCAGCTTCAATTACCGCAATACTATCATCTCTGGAATATCCTGAAATTTCCTGATCTGTCAGAGGAACCGGCCGAATGCTATCCCAATAGGTTTGATTGTATTTTTTAGCCATTGAATCTACCTCATAATAACTTTCCTCGATTAGATCACTGTTTTCACGCTCCTTCAGGGATTCTTTTTCATATTCATTCAAAAGCTTTCGGTATTCTTTTCGAGTCATGGGCTCTTCACTTGAAAGTTGTTCCAAGGCCGAAACTGACTTGTTGAATTGGGTGGCAGAAGGAGGAACATCTTGGACTTTCTCATCAATAATTTGAGGGACTTCTTTCAAATCCGGATTAAGTGTTATGTCATATTCCCGCGTAGAGGCCAAGTATTTGAAATTGCCTTCAAATCCAAATATTTTACCTCCAAACTTATATTGATGAGTTAGTGGCATCCATACATTTTCTGCTACCGGGGCATATTGCTGGGTAGCTTGAATCTCAAATCCAAGGTAAGAAGTCTGAAGATTCAGACTGTGAATCGCCCACAAATCCTCAATGATGTAGATATAACCCTCAAACACTTGCTCACCTCTAGATCGTGGGGTGACTTTGATCTTACTTACGAGCACATTTTGATCAAAGAAACTTCCCTCATATTTGAATCGGTAGTATTGAAAAGCAGCCCGAGACAAGGGTGAAATAATATCGTTGATTTTCTCTTGATAAAAACTCGTTTGAATATACGGTGCTGGAGAAGTGGATTGATTGTCACCATTCGTTCGGATCGACAGGACCTTTTCTTCGACATTGTTGGGTTGAGTAAAGGTGATTCTAGAAACGGATTCAGAAGTATAAGCCTCATTAAGATTTAACCCCTCCTTTTCTAAGGTCTTTTTCATGAAAAATGGGACATCTATCAATTGCCCGGTGCCCTTGAGATAAACCGTCATCGAGTATTTTTGAACCTGTAGTCGATGGTACTTGGCCTTTGCGATAGCTTTTCGCATTATAGTCAAAGCTGGATCCTCAGCACCAGCATTGACCTCCACCGTTCCAAGTGTATAGATTTGAGGCTCAAGTTCGAAATTGACCTCTTTCCAACTTTCATCTGTGATGATAACTGTTTCAAGTTTTGATTTATATCCAAGGTATTGGACGAGTACATCATAAACACCTTTCTTTAATCGGAACTCATACGCCCCATCCTGATTGGTAGGAACCCCGTCTCCAAGATTTCTCACGTACACCGATGCATAGGGAAGGGGTTCTCCTTCACTGGTTTTGACAATACCGCGGATTCCCTGAGCATAACTTTGAGATGAAAGAAAAATCGAAATCCATCCTATCAAGGCCACTACAAAAAGAAATTTAAATTTATGTGTCCCCATAAAAGTTGGTTAGCTGAAAACGAAGATAATTTGATTCAGAGCTCCACCTTAATTCAAAAACGTGCAAGCGAATACACATGTTTAAAAAAGAAATTATTGCAATAAGAGAGGAGATGCTAAATTTGAGAGTTAAAGATATCTCTGAAATGAATAAGAAAGAAAATGATGCGGCTCAATAGGATTATATATTTCGTAATTGGCGTAAGTATTTCATTCACTTCTTGTCAAAAATCAGAGACAAGTAAGCCGAATACTCTTTTTCAAAAAATTGATTCATCCCAGTCAGGGTTGACTTTTAGGAATGACCTTTTGTTTGATGAGAAGTTCAATATTTTCACCTACAGAAACTACTACAACGGTGGCGGTGTAGCTCTTGGAGATGTCAATAACGACGGTCTTTTAGATATTTATCTCAGTTCAAACATGGGAGAAAACAAGTTGTACATCAATGAAGGAGATTTCAAATTCAAAGATGTCACAGCTGAGTCAGGAGTGAGGGGGACCCGCGCTTGGAGTACAGGAGTGGCTATGGCGGATGTCAATGGTGATGGTTTTTTGGATATATACGTTTGCAACTCTGGAGATATTCAAGGAGACAATAAGCAAAATGAGTTATTTATAAACAAGGGAGATGGTAAATTCACTGAGATGGCAGAAGCTTACGGATTGGCAGATCAGGGATATTCAACTCATGCTGCTTTCTTCGATTATGACAATGACGGAGATCTGGATGTCTATCTTTTGAACAACAGTTACCAGGCTATCGGTAGCTTCAACAAGATGCAGAATGAAAGACCAAAAAGAGATCCAGTTGGTGGAGATAAACTATTTAGAAATGATGGGGGGAAATTCACCGATGTTTCGGAGCAGGCAGGAATTTACGGAAGTATCATAGGTTTTGGTTTGGGCGTTACCATTGGTGATGTCAACAGAGACGGCTGGATGGATATTTTCATTTCAAATGACTTTTTTGAAAGAGATTACCTCTACCTCAACAATCAGGACGGCACCTTTACCGAATCGCTGGAATCAGCTATGCGATCCATCAGCGCGGCTTCGATGGGTGCGGACATCGCTGACATCAATGGAGATGGTTTGTTGGATATTTTCGTGACTGACATGCTGCCGGAATCTCAAAGGCGACTCAAGCAAGTGATGACCTTCGAAAACTGGGACAAATTCCAGTTCAACAAAACTCACGGCTATCATTACCAGTATTCCCGTAATATGCTCCATGTGAATAATGGAGACGGGACTTTTAGCGAAATGGGGCGACTTGCTAACGTAGAAGCAACTGACTGGAGCTGGGGAGCCTTGATTTTTGATATGGATAATGATGGTCTAAAAGACCTTTTTGTGTCCAATGGGATTTATCAGGACCTTACCGATTTGGATTATTTGAATTTCATCGACAATGATGAAACCAAGAAAAAAATCATTTCACAGAATGGAGTGAATTATAAAGCATTGGTAGATCCTATTCCTATTAATCCTGTATCCAATTATGCATTCAAAAACAAAGGAGATCTTGTATTTGAAAATGTCATTCATGAATGGGGAATGGGAGATCCAATTCATTCTAACGGTTCCGCATATGGAGACCTAAACAATGACGGCGCGATGGATCTAGTCATCAACAATGTTAATAACGAGGTTTTGGTTTTCAAAAATAGAGGTAGAGAGTTAAATCCTGAAAATCATTTTTTGAAAATCCAATTGGAAGGAAAAGATAGAAATACAGCCGCCATAGGCGCACAGGTGAGGCTTCTTGCAAGTGGAAATATCTTTTATCAGGAAAACATACCTAATAGAGGTTTCCAGTCATCAGTCGATCCAAGACTCAATTTTGGATTAGGTGCAGTCGACAAGATCGACGAGGTACAGGTCAGGTGGCCGGATGGGAAAGTGACTATTCTCAAAGAAATTTTGCCTGATCAAACACTGCTTTTGAAATGGAAAGAGGCGACCGATCCCGCACCTGATTTCAAGTTTTTTGAGGAGCCGGAGTCCCAGATATTTACCAAAGTAGAGGACACCACAATTTTGGATTTTGTGCATAAGGAAAACAACTTCGTCGACTTTGACAGAGACCGTCTTACTTATCACATGCTCTCAACCGAAGGGCCTTCTTTCGCCAAAGCAGATATCAATGGAGATGGATTGGAAGATTTATTTTTCGGCGGAGCAAAAGGCTTTGCAGGACAGTTATTTATACAAAGGAAAAATGGAACTTTTCAAAATGTTACCCCTGATGTTTTTGAAACTGACAAGATTTCGGAGGATACAGATGCTGTGTTTTTTGATGCCAATGCAGATGGGTTTCTAGATCTTTTTGTCTCTTCTGGTGGAAATGAAACAGGTTTTGGCGCACCTGATTTGGCCGACAGATTGTATCTGAACGATGGAAAAGGGAAATTCAAGAAAGCCGAGGATTACGGATTGTCCGGTCTCAGAAACAGTACTTCGGTGGTGAAAATTTTGGATGTCAACTCAGATGGTTTTTTGGACTTATTTGTTGGGTCTCGTGTTGTTCCATTTGCCTATGGGGTAAGACCAGATAGTTTCATTCTCCTCAATGATGGCAAAGGGAATTTCCATGATATCACAGCTCAGGTGGCTCAGGGGCTGAAAGAAGTCGGAATGGTGACAGATGCTGCGGTAGTAGATTATGATGGAGATGGCAATCAAGATTTGGTGTTGATTGGTGAATGGATGGCCCCAACTTTTTTTAGAAATACAGGAGGTAAATTTGAGAAAATCGAAATTCCCGAAATGGAATCCTATAAAGGTTGGTATCAGACCATTGAAGTTGGAGATTTCAATAAAGACGGCAAGCCGGATTTTGTTTTAGGCAATCATGGATTGAACACCAAGTTCAAAGCCACGAGTGATAATCCAGTTAGGATGTTTGTAAATGATTTTGATCAAAACGGGTCAATCGATCACCTATTTACCCAAAAGGAAGGGGAAAAACATATTCCGTATACATTGAAGCATGACCTGGAACGGCAGATTCCTTCCATAAAAAAACGATTCCTGAAATACAGTGCTTATAATGACAAATATTTAGAAGAGATATTCAGCCCTCAAGAAATGGAAAACTCCATTATTCATGAAGTGAATTACCTGTCTTCATCAATTTTCATAAATCAGGGAAATGGCAAGTTTCAAGTTACAGCATTACCTCGAATGACACAGCGATCCTCGATGTATACTATATTGATAACAGATGTGAATGCTGATGGCGTGGAGGACTTGGTAATGGGAGGAAACTTGAGAGGAGCAAAACCTGAAGTCGGACAGTACGATGCCTCTTACGGAGAAGTGTTGATTGGAAAAGGAGATGGTACCTTTGAGTATATGCCCAATAGAGAACATGGATTGAAACTGGATGGAGATATCAGGGATCTACATAGCTTGGAAATCAAAGGTCAAAGAATGTTACAGGTAGTAAGGAATAATGCAGCAGTGGAATTCTGGAAATACTAAGATCAATTATGGTTTCGGCGATTTAGATTTGGTGATCATCAATACCTCCAGTTCAGCATCATTCTTCGCTAACACCAACCATTTTTTGGTTCCTACCGACACCACTTCAATTTCCTTGATGTCACCTTTGATTTTCAAGGCGTTTTCCTTGTCTACTTTGAAAGAACCACTGGCATCTCCTTTCAGTATAAGCCCCCAACTCCCCTGATAGGCACCATAATAAGGGGCTACAGGTGTTTTGTTCCCTCCTAAAATCAAGTCCAAGTACCCATCCTGATCAATATCATCAACTGCAATCGCCTCAATGGGGGAGAATTGTGCTTCAGATGGAAGCGCTTGGGGGCTAAATCTCCTACCATCCTGATTGTATAGTATCAAGGATTCAAATTGATGGGCTACCAATACGGAAGCATCTTTTGTTTCGAAATTGTAGAATACTTCTTCAATTGTTTTGCCTGAAAAATCACTGTAGCGCACAAAGTCTTTTTTGAGGGACGGGATTTGTTTCGAAAGTTCATCTTTCGTCGCAACCGTGTAATTTTTCCCGTCCACGGGAAAGGAAATAATCTGTTCCACACTTCCGTTTTGGTCAAAATCTTTTACCATCATTTTGACAGGATATTCCTTTGAAGGTTTCAATCGGCTATTCAAACCCAAATTACCAACCACCAAATCTGGGAAACCATCTCCATTGAAATCTTCAACGGCGAGGGAATTCCACCAACCTTCTGATTTTTCTAATCCAAAGGCAAAAGTCTCGTTGCTCAGCTTTCCGTTTATATTCATAAAAATTGTGAGGGGCATCCATTCTCCTACTACAACCAAATCTATTTTTCCATCAAGATCTATATCTGTCCATGCAGCATCTTTGACCATGCCTACATATTCCAAATCTGGAGCGATTTGCTTGGTAATATCCTCATATCGATTGCCTCCCAAATTTCTTAGCAAGTAGCTTCTCGGACTTTGGCCATATTTCCCTGCAATACTCCTTCCTCCGACCATCAAATCTTCTAAACCGTCGCCGTCAAAATCAAGCGCCAAAACAACTGACACTTGAGTATTTCTTTCCAATGGAAGATTTATGCTTTGTAGAAATTCTCCTTTGCCGTTATTGAGATAGATTTTTGTTTGTCCACTGATATGATCAGATTCAGGTGTATTACCTCCCCTTCCAACCAACAAGTCTATAAAACCGTCTTGGTTACTATCAAAAAAAATGGCGTAAGTATCTTCTAAGATAGCATCCTCTTCAAAAAGAGAATGATTCAGCTGATTGAACTTACCCTCCTTACTTTGAATAAATAACGCCCCCTCCTGTCCTGAAGCACCACCTACGTAGATATCTTCTCTTCCATCTCCATTCACATCTCCTTTTGCCAATGCAGGGCCTTCTTGGGACAATTTATGCGGAAGTAAGGGTTCCAGATTGAAGTCATTATAATTGTTTTCAAAGTGTTGAAAACCCAGTCCTGTCATATCATTGTCAAGCGCTCTTAGTAATAAATTTTTGACTGGCTGAGGAAAACTATGAGTAGTCAAAGCTTTAGATTCCTCAACGGTAAGAGTCTTGTTGATAAAGATATTTTTTAGATTTTGACTTTTGCCACTTGGCCAAATAATCCTCAGAGAATCTAAAATCGTGATTTTCCCCAAGCCTAAGTGAATTTCAGGAGCAGTCGATGACTGAAAACCACGGCTATTGAAGTTTTCCTGGACGATGATATTGTTGTTGCTATATGCTTCAACCCTACTCCCAATTCCAAATTTATTACCTCCCAGACCCTTGAACCTAATTTTTAAATAATTATTTTTTATGGTATCAGATAGTTGAGATAGCCTGTTTTCAAAGATTTCTGCTTGTCCATTGATGTTATTGACTATTAAATCCAAGTCTCCATCATTATCCAAATCAGTATAAACAGCACCATTGGAGATACTTTTTTCAGTAATTCCCCAATTACGGCTCACATTTTCGAATGTCAAATCTCCCCTATTCTTGAAAAAAAAATTCGTTACATCTCCGGGAGGCATTTTTTCGGACAGCTTTAGGTCGCTGATATCAGGTCTGTTTTGCAATCCATTTTTCAATTCGGGATTAGAGATGAAATTAATGTAATCCAAATCATTGGGTCTTCGGACAATCCCATTAGAAATGAAAATATCTTTCCAGCCATCATTATCAAAATCAGCTATTAGGGTGGCCCAACTCCAATCGGTTGCATATACTCCAGAAAATTGCCCAATCTCCGAAAAAGTACCATTTGCGTTGTTTAATTGAAGGGAGTTTCTAGAAACCTGTCTTTCAAACCCAAAGCTGAGTTTGAGTTGGTAGATTTCATCGCTGTCTTCGCCTGCTGACATTTTTTGGATCACTTCATCTTTGGCCAACATGTCCAATGTGATAAAATCTATCCATCCATCATTGTTGAAATCGGCAAAATCACTGCCCATCGAAAACCTGCTGCTGTAATTGATCCCAGATGAAATCTGTTCTTGGAAAGTGCCATCGGACTGATTGAGGTAGAGATAATCATTTTCATTAAAGTCATTGGAAACGTAAATATCAGGCCAGCCATCGTTGTTGATGTCCGTTATTCCAATTCCCAATCCATATCCGATTTGACTGGAGAATATCCTCGCTTCGTTCGTGATCCCAGTGAATTTTTTTTCGCCCTCATCAAGATTATTTTTGTACAGTCTATCCCCTGCCAAACCATTATCAATATGTCTCAGAGAAGCTCTGCCATAGCTTTTTTCTGTGTGGACGGCATGATTGAGTAAATACATATCTAGGTCTCCATCTCTGTCATAATCAAAAAATGCTGCATGGGTACTAAATCCCTGAAAATCCAAGCCATATTCAGCCGCACTTTCTGTGAAAGTCAAATCACCATTGTTGATATACAACTCGTTTTTCCCAACAATTCCTTTCCAGTCCCCTAGTCTGCAGAGATAAATATCAAGCAGCCCGTCTCCATTGATATCGACCATGCTGACACCGGTTTTCCAGGAGCCAGGAGATTCCAAACCAGCACTTGTCGAAATGTCCTCAAAAATCATTTCTCCTTTATTCAAAAAAAGCTTATTTGGGCCTTGATTGGCAGAAAAATAAATATCAACAAGTCCATCATTATTGATATCGCCAACAGCAACACCTCCTCCATTATAAAAATAAAGGTATTCAATAATATTAAACTCCTCCGTTTCAGTCAAAGTATTGATAAAATCAACACCTGTTTTTTTGGGAGGTAGGCTTACAAAAAGTGCTTCTTTTTGTTGTAAATCAGATTTTTGGGAACATGAAATCAGGATGAACAGCGGAAAAAACAAAAATGGCAAATAGGCATATTTCATCTATTGGGTTTTTCAAAAATTCAATCCTTTCAGGGTCAATTCGTAGGCGCTTGCTCTAGGGATTGGCTTTTTTCAAATTCTTCTTTGAGTCTTTTTTCAACCTTCATATCAGTAAAAATTGCTTGAACAAACTGATCATCTTTTATAAAAAGGTTAATTCTTCGCTTACCATCCATTCTATAGTAAATTTCCCCTTGGTACGGATCATTTACAACCTTAAAATCACCACCATAGATCAATTTATAACTTTCCAAAATTTTTGGCAACAAAACTGAGGAAGAGTATTCCTTGTTCCAAGGAGCCCATGAATCATAGGTATAGGTAACCGGCATTTCATAAATTTTCTCTTCGATAAACGTCGGGTAAAACCGCATGCTCACATCGCCACTGTAGGTGCCTAAAATTTTATGCTCAACACTAGTGGTGCCTCCAGGACCCTGGGTTATTTTTTGTTGGATATTTAATTCAGTGCAATAGTCAAAAAAATCCTTTTGAGGCATGCCTAAATAAAACCCTAAAAAAAGACTATCTGAATTAGTTAAATCCTTATCAGGGGAGTTAAATGCAGGGGAGTTGCAACCTTGTATGGTAATACTAAAAATAAATAGAGCAAGAATTGGTAGGAAAATACGCATACTGATTTTTCTTTTTATACGACGAAAGTTAATGATTCTTTGATAAAATCCCTTTAGAAAAGCCTTAATACCTCCAAGTTGTTTCTCATATTTTTTTTTGAATTTGGGGATTCGCCACCTTTAAAAACCTACCATATTTTTAAAAGTAAATAAAAACATTTGTGATTATCCGCAATCCTACCAGTGTACCAGTGTCTCAATAGAAGTTTTAACCACTACGGATAATCGCTCTCAGACGGCAGTCCACAGCTAACTTAATTGAAATTCAAAGGGTATTCTCTTTGGTTACTGGTGTCATTGCGGATAATCATTAAACAGCATAACTAGAGTAGAAATAAAACGAGCGCAGCGTATTTCTATTTCTTTGCGGCTTCCCGTCTCTGCGAGACTATTTTCACGCAAAAGAGATGAGGCGCAAAGGGCTTTAAAAAAAGGATAATTATCCGCAATCCTACCAGTGACTCAATAGAAGTGTTACACTGCGGATCATCGTTCACAGACGGCAGCCCATGGTCCACAGCTAACTTAATTGAAATTCAAAGGGTATTCTCTTTGGTTACTGGTG
>CAWUWQ010000398.1:0-3942 GCA_963926065.1 uncultured Algoriphagus sp. | reverse complement strand
AAGGCATTCGAAGGATCGCTGCTGGTAATTTGTACTGCAAATCAAAAATGTCGAAACGCATGATTTTTTGAACCGACTTGCGGTTTGCCTCATGATACCCCCAAACTTTCTCATTTCCTCCTATTCCATTGGCTTGGACTGAATCGAAAATTCCCGAGGCTAAATCAATCAATTCCTGGGGCTTGTATTCCCGCTCATGCCAAGGATTTCTAGAAAGGGTGTGATTGATATTTGGGGTAGAGATAATGGCTTTGCCTCCTGGCTTCAAGACCCTATAAATCTCCTGCAAAAAAAGTCGATCATTTGGGATATGCTCTATCACCTGAAAACTTACAACCGTATCGAAAGAATTATCCGCAATTCCATGAAAAGGTGGAATCACTGCTTGCTGAAAATCAACTTCTGGAAATCTCAAATTCAAGGAATCAATCACTTCTTGAATTTTATCCAAACCCAAATAGCTCGATGCCAAGGGCAACAGAATATCAACTCCCCTTCCTTCTCCACAACCCACTTCTAGGAGTTTTCCTGAAATGAAGGGCTTTGCAGCGATGTAAGCTTTGAGCAATCGTTGATGAATTGGGTTGTCACTGACCAACTTGTCAGATGCGATTTCCGTTGTATAGGTAGCCATTTAAAATTTTACTATTTTGGCAAAAGTAAGGTTAATTTTTAAAACCGAGAAAATCACCTGATGAAGCAACAAACGATTAAAATCATACTTTTTAGTTTCCTTTTCTTTGGAATAGGATCTCATGCATTTTCACAAAAAAATCTTAGCAATCTCAATCAGGCACTTCGGTATTCCCGCTATTCACGACTGGGATTAAAAATTGTTCCTGTTAAAATTTCTGAAACAACTTTTAAGACTCAATTTGTTGTTGAAAAAATCGAACAAAATCAGGAGTTCAATACCTTCAGCTTCACCTATGCTTTGTTAAATTCCTACACAGAAGAAATTCTTGGTGATCAAACCATGATTCTAACTGCAAATGACCTGACACATGATACTGATCGGCATTGGGTTTTTGAAAAGGAGCTAAATATATCCTTAGAGGATCCAACTACAGTCCTACTTTTTACTGCTTTAGATACCCGACAGGGTGATGAATATTATTATCATTTAGATCTCAAAAGTCCCTTTTTATTCGATTTTCCTGATTTTGCTGCCTATTATGCCAACGAGGTTGGATTTGATCAAACCTATTTGAACTCAGGCAATTCCTTACTTTTCAAGAGCAGTGGTGGACCAAACTTGCACTCATTCTATTACCCTATCAACTTCGAAGTGCCCTACCCTCCAATGGAAACCAAGCCAGCAGCAGTTCCAAAAGAATTAGAAGTAGTAGACGAGGGGGATTTCTTATCGAACATACCCAAATCACTCGATAAAATCGGGTATTTTTTTATCCAGAGTGACACTTCCAAGTTAACTGGAATAGTTTTGAAAACTACTCATGAGGCATTCCCAAAGGTGAAAGACTGGGAGGAAATGGTCCAAATGGTTACCTATATTTCAACTAGAAAAGAGCACGAATCATTACTATTAGCAACGGATAAGAAAAAAGCTCTAGATGAATATTGGATCGGTTTAACCCGGAATCCAGACACTGCGAAAGATTTGATTCGAGAATATTTTAGACAGATCGAGTTTTCGAATTTACTTTTCACCGATTTTAAAGAAGGCTGGAAAACAGACAAAGGCATGATTTATATCGTAATGGGCGCTCCTCAAGAAGTAAATTTCTATTTAGACAGAGAAGTTTGGTCTTATGGAGGGATGAACGAGAGTTCGAAAATTCGCTTTACCTTTGCTCGGGTAAAAAATATACTCAGCCCACACTATTATACATTGAATCGCTCTCGAGCCTATCAGCCGGTTTGGTTCAAGAACATATCCCTATGGAGAAGCGGAAAGATGGCTTTCTAATTGAAAAAGGAGCCCACGAAAAAGATTTCATTTTTGGAACCAGAGCTGTCATGGAGTCAATCCAGGCAGGCAAGGACATTGATAAAGTACTCGTTCAGAAAGAACTAAATAATGATTTAATTAAGGAATTGCTTCAGCTTTGCAAAGCTGAAAAGATTCCAATCGTACGCGTTCCAGATGCGAAGCTGAACAGAATCACTCGAAAAAATCATCAAGGTGTAGTCGCTCAAATGTCAGCGATCGAATATGCCTCCTTAGATAATGTAATCGAAAGCTGTTTTGCAATAGGAAAATCGCCCCTAATATTGATTTTAGATCGAATCACTGATGTCCGGAACTTCGGAGCAATCGCTCGGACGGCTGAATGTGCAGGTGTAGATGCTATCGTAATTCCTGAAAAAGGTAGCGCTCAGATCAATGCAGATGCACTCAAGACATCCGCGGGAGCATTAAATCACCTTCCAATAGCACGAGTCAAAAACTTATTCTATACGTGCAGAGACTTGCAAAAATCTGGCTTGATTCTAATTGGAATTACTGAGAAGACAGAAAAATCTATGTACGAAGCAGATTTTTCAGTTCCTGTGGCGATGATTATGGGTTCAGAAGAGGATGGAATATCCAATGAGCTATTCGGCATCATGGATGATCGGGTAAGGATTCCAATGGCCGGACATATTGAAAGCTTAAATGTTTCAGTTTCTGCTGGAGTGGCCATCTACGAGGCCATAAGACAACGAAAAAAATGATAGTTGAATTAAAAGAGGAAGGATTAAATAAATTCTTCCCCTTTTTTTCGTGCGTTGGATACAAACTCCCTGAACTTCTTTTCATCGTCCAGCTTGCAAATTAAAAGTACATTTCCAGTCTCGTTGACCAAGTAATTATCCAAGCCTTGAATCACCACGAGCTTATCACTATCAAGTTTGATGTAACAGTTTTTCGTTTCATAGAGAATGGCATTTGCCTCCACAACATTTTTTTCTTCATCTTTTATGGCGACATCATAGAGACTATTCCAAGAGCCCAGATCTGACCATCCAAAATCTGACGGTAAGACATAAACTTGATTAGACTTTTCCATCACGCCATAGTCAATCGAGATACTTTTCAATTGGGCATACGCTCGGGATATAAATGCAGCTTCGCTTTCAGAACCAAAGACAGCTAATCCTTCATCAAAAACCTCCGCCAAGTCTGGCATATGCTCCTCAAATGCATAGATAAGGCTACTAGTTTTCCAGATAAATATGCCCGAATTCCAAACAAAATCTCCACTATCGAGAAATGTTTTAGCAAGCTTGAGGTTAGGCTTTTCAGTGAAAGTTTTCACTTTCATCACATCTGAATCAGAGTTCTCATGATACTGAATGTATCCGTAGCCAGTTTCTGGCCGGTTTGGAGTAATGCCAAGTGTGATCAAACGCTTAGGCATTTGAGCTGCCGCAATCGCTTGAGTAATCGTCTTTGCAAATTTACCTTCCTGCAAGACCAAATGATCAGCCGGAGTCACGACTAAAGTAGCATGAGGATCAATCGAATGAATTTTATAGCTAGCGTAAGCAATGCAAGCGGCAGTATTTCTTCTCAGGGGCTCTACCATAATCTGATGACTTTTCAGATCAGGGAGTTGCTCTTTGACTAAATGTAAATATTTTTTGTAGGTAATTATTACAAACTGATCAGGGTCAGCAAATTCCTTAAATCGATCGTAGGTCATCTGTAATAAGGAACGGCCGGTACCCAAAATATCTAAAAATTGCTTTGGGAATTTTCTTCGACTATGCGGCCAAAACCGGGTTCCGATTCCACCTGCCATAATCACGATGTAGGGTTTACTAAGCATTTTAAACTATTCCTTCTTTCATCAATTCATGAATATGGACAAATCCTGCTATTTTCTCTCCATCCATGGCTACCAATTGTGTAATATTATGGTTCCGCATTAAATTATAAGCTTTAACAGCAAACTCATCTTTGGCTATAGTTTTTGGATTCACTGTCATAATATC
>CAWUWQ010000397.1:0-5119 GCA_963926065.1 uncultured Algoriphagus sp. | reverse complement strand
GCAATTTTCATTTTAGTAGCGCTCTTTTAATATGGTCATGTGATGTTCAAAGTGACCCGGAATGATCCAGAACAATGCCCTTGGGCTCAGTGGATTTCCGCTTGCCTGCCCTAGATTAGTCAGCGACTCTTCAGGAAGTGTTTTGATCAAAGAAAGTAGCGCAAGTCGCTGAATTTTAAAATCCTCCAATAAATCCTCAGTCGCGACTTGCCCGAATTTTGCATTTAGCACATAGGGATCTTGGTCAAACCCAGGTAAAGGAGATTTCTCACCTCTTGCAAAACAAAGTGCCCTGAAAGTCATGATGCGTTCCGTATCAATAATATGCCCCAAAACTTCTTTCGGGGTCCATTTGCCTTCTGCATATGCTTTATCAGCCCAAGGTTTTCCTTTTGCTTCAAAAAAGCTAACACAAGATTCAATTTGCATCAGAATCTGATCTTCGAAAGATTCATCAGAATTAAGTGCGAGGTATTTATTAAAATAATTGGGGTATTCGCCTTCTTTAGGTTTTTGAATGTTATTCATGTAAAATTTGATTACGCTTATAAGTATATCCGATAAATTTAACCCAATCGAATAAATCATACCCAACGATGTATAAAAAATTACTTACTCTTCTCCTTGCGGTAGCTTCTTTACCGCTTTTCTCCCAAACTATTACGCATAGAAATCCAGAACTCGAGAAGCTGGTATTGGAAGTTTCTTCTGATTCCTTAGAAAACTACGTTCGAACTCTGGCTGCATTCACTTCGCGTCACACCTTAAATACCGATGCGAAAAATGGAATGCCGGCAGCTCAGAATTATGTGCTGAAAAAATTCAATGAATTTGCGAAGCAATCTGGTGGCAGGATGACTGCCGAAATCGAAAACTTTACCATTCCAGCAGATGCAAGAAGGATCATCAAAGATTCACCAGCTGCCAATGTGATAGCCACTTTGAAAGGCACAAATCCAAATGATGATCGGATTTTCGTGATCTCTGGTCATATGGATTCAAGGAATAAAGATGTAATGGATATAGATGGCATCGCTCCGGGAGCCAATGATGATGGCTCGGGAACAGCTGCTGTAATCGAAATTGCGCGTATTTTAGCTAAAAAAGAGTTTTCTGCTACGATACTTTTTGTTGCATTTACAGGTGAGGAAGAAGGGCTTAAGGGGGCAACTTACTTAGCAGACAAGGCTAAAGAAATGGGCTGGAACATAGCCGGTGTTTTAAATAATGATATCGTTGGCAACAGCAATTCATCCGAAACATTGATTTCGGATAATCTCAAAATGCGCGTATTTTCTGAGACCATTCCTTCTTTTGAAACAGAGCAAATGTCTAGAATTAGAGCTTATACCAATGCTGAAAATGACAGCAGGTCAAGGCAACTTGCTCGATATATCAAAGAAGTGGGCGAGCGCTACGTTGATCAGTTTGAAGTGAAGTTGATTTATAGAGCTGACCGATACTTAAGAGGCGGCGATCAGACTGCTTTTGCCAGAAATGGCTTTACAGCAGTTCGAATGTCTGAAATGAACGAAAATTTCTACCATCAGCATGAAAATGTCAGGGTAGAAAATGGAATCCAATACGGAGACCTTCCTGAATTTATGGATTTCGAATACTTAAGAAAAGTCTCCGCTGTTAATTTGGCCTCATTAAGTTCATTGGCAAATTCCGCTGGAGTTCCTGAGGAAGTACAGATTGATGTTAGAGGCTTGACAAATAAATCTATTTTGCTCTGGAAAGCACCAAAAATCGGGAATGTGAAAGGATACTACATTCTCATGCGAGAAACATCCTCAGGAATGTGGGAACGGAAGTTTTTCACCACTGAAACTACCTTAACCCTTCCATACTCGAAAGACAATTATTTCTTTGCTGTCCAATCGGTAGCAGAAAACGGCGAGGAAAGTTTGGCAGTGTTCCCATCTCCACTTTCTCGATAAAACTTAATTAAATCAATTCTAAATTAGTTGAAATAGGCGCTGTCAGGAACTCTAAGACTTAGGTTTAAGGTTTGATCTGAAATTGCAAAGACTATGACTAAGAAAGAAATCGTAACGCTACGGCGTTCACTTTTAGAGGATACAGAACATTTATTGAATCAGCAGGTAGAAATGGAGGGCAAATCTTCCGCATATTATCTATCAATGGCATCTTGGTGTCACATGATGGGCTATGAGAATGCTTCAAAATATCTTTACACCCATGCAGATGAAGAGCGGATGCATATGATGAAGATTTTCCTATACATCAACGAAGCTGGAGGACATGCTATTCAGCCTGAAATCACTGGAATCAGACATAATTTCAATTCCCTTCGAGAAGTTTTCGAATTGATCCTTGAGCACGAAATCAACGTAACCAAATCAATCAATAATATTGTCGATCACGCATTTTCTTCAAAGGACTTTGCAACCTTCAGCTTTATGCAATGGTATGTGAATGAGCAGCGAGAAGAAGAAACTATGTCGAGAAGAGCATTGGAGCTCTTCGAAATCATCGGTGAGGCTGGAATCGGGCTCTGGACCATTGATCAGGAACTAGGAAAATTACATGCTGCTGCATCTGCTGCTGCAGAAGGATGATAAAAGCGGCTTAGGCCGTTTTTTTTTCTTTCAACCGTATAGGTATCGAAGGTTCGCTGAGAAACGCAAAGAAAATGTAGTAAAATTCAAACCTGCCTTCAGTAGGCAGGTCTTTGGACTTGGACCTTTATTTGGCTAGCCAATTTTCAATTTGTATGGATTCTTCAGATTTGAACACGCGAATTCTATTTTTCTCCATTCCAGAAGCAACAATTAAGAAATATTTTTTGCCCATAATCATCCGATTTCTACAAGACTAAAGCTATCCAAATTCCAATATTTGGGAGAATGCCTTACTTTTAGAAAAACAAGTACCAAACTATGTCTAAATCAAATTCGATTCTTGCACTTCTTTTTTTGAGCTCATCGATCATTTCCTGTGATTCAAAACCACAATCAGAATCCTTGGATGAAGAGAAGATGATTATTGCTTCTCAAGAAGAACCTTCTGATAAAGAAGAAGGAATGATCTGGATTCCAGGTGGAGAATTTGTTATGGGTACCAACGAAATGGATGCATACGCTGCAGAAAAACCAGCTGTGGAATTAGGAGTTCAGGGTTTCTGGATGGATACACATGAAGTGACCAATGCCGAGTATGCTAAGTTTGCAGAAGAAACTGGCTATGTCACGCTCGCAGAAGTCAAACCAGATTGGGAACTCTTGAAGCAGCAATTACCTCCTGGAACTCCAAAACCAGATGAATCCGTCTTAGTAGCTGGATCGATGGTTTTCACGCCTCCTCCTTACGAGGTCCCAACACAAGATATATCACTTTGGTGGAGTTGGGTAGAAGGTGCCAACTGGAAACACCCTGAAGGGCCTGAAAGCACAATTGAAGGAAAAGAAAATCATCCTGTAGTCCATATTTCCTATGACGATGCCAAAGCTTATGCAAATTGGGCTGGAAAACGACTTCCTACAGAAATAGAATGGGAATTTGCCGCGCGTGGCGGTGCAAATGGGAAGCGATTCGCTTGGGGAGATGAGCTCACTCCTAATGGACAATATCTAGCAAATACATTTCAGGGAAATTTTCCAAATGAAAATCTTGGAATGGATGGCTTCAATGGGACTTCTCCGGTGAAATCTTTCGCTCCAAACAGTTTTGGACTATATGATATGATTGGAAATGTCTGGGAACTAACGGACGATTGGTACGATGCTTTAAAATATGCTAGACTCGCAGGCCAAGCTCCAAAGCTCGATGCCGGCATGAATCCTTGCTATAATCCAGACAATCCTTATGCTAAGGAGCGTGTAATCAAAGGTGGTTCTTACCTATGTGCGGATAATTATTGCGTGAATTATAGGCCTTCTGCCCGACAGGGACAGTCTTTTGATAGTGGCACATCCAATGTAGGATTCAGACTAGTAAAAAGTACCGGAAAGAAAGCCGTTACTCTAAACTAAATCACTCAAAATTAATTGAAAGCGACATTTTGAAAAGTGTCGCTTTTCTTTTTTGACAAAAAAATGAAACAATGCACACTTATCCTTATTGTCTTACTTTTTCTTACAGGCAATTCTTTTGGGCAGCTTAAAGCAGGTTTTGAACCAAATGAATATAAGGAAATCTTGGGAGTCTATGCCCACAGCATCTCTGATACAGCTTTCTCGAAAGGGATTCCGAAGCCAACAACACTTAAATTGGAATCAGAGTCGCCCACAGTAGGCTTAGAAAATAAATGGTATCTCTGGGTAAATGAGTATGAGAAAATTGCAGTGTTTTCCATTAGAGGGACGGTACCAAACCCTACTTCTTGGTTAGCAAATTTTTACTCGGCAATGATTCCTGCTCAAGGAAAAATGAAATTTCGAACCGATTATACGTTTGATTACAGCTTTTCACAAGATCCAAAAGCCTTCGTCCATGTTGGTTGGACGCTTTCTACAGGAGCTTTAGCAGAATCTTTAGTGCCTAAAATGGCGGAGTTGACTAAAAAAGGCTACCGAGACTTTATCATTACAGGCCATAGTCAAGGTGGAGCTATTTCCTATTTGGTGGCTGCTATGCTAATGGAGATGAACAATGCGAATGCTTGGGGTGAAAAGCTTCGAATCAAAACCTACGCCTCCGCTGCTCCCAAACCTGGAAACCTCTTTTTTGCCTATGATTTCGAAAATCGAACTATGGGTGGATGGGCTTTCAATATAGTCAATGCTTCAGACTGGGTTCCAGAGGTACCTTTTTCGATCCAAACGGTCAATGATTTCAGCCAAACTAATCCTTTTTCAGATGTATCAGGTTTCATCAAACAGCAAAAATTTCCTAAAAATATAGTATTTAAAAAGATCTACAACAAACTGGATAAGCCAACGAAGAAATCTCAAAAGAATTTTGAAAAGTATCTGGGAAAAATGGTTGGGAAGCAAGTATTAAAGACACTTCCTGAATTTGAATCCCCGCCTTTTGTGTCCAGTAATCACTATTCGAGAGCGGGAACATTTATAATCTTTCAACCTGATGATTCGTACTTGAAGATGTTTCCTGATAACAAAGAAAAAATCTTTCAGCATCATATGCTTCAGCC
>CAWUWQ010000396.1:0-3082 GCA_963926065.1 uncultured Algoriphagus sp. | reverse complement strand
CCGATATTGATGGCACATTTTCAATCAATGCTGCATCTGGAGATATTCTCGTAGTGAGTTTTATTGGATACACCACCAAAGAAATCACAGTTACAGGGGGACAGACTAATTTTACCATTTCATTGGATTTGTCTACTTCAGACTTATCTGAAGTAGTCGTGGTGGGATATGGTAGTCAAATCAAGAAAGAGGTGACTGGGGCTATCCAATCTGTTGGTGCCAAAGAGCTTGCAGATTTGCCTGTTTCTTCAATTGCTCAAAAGCTTCAGGGACGACTTGCTGGGGTGCAGATCAACCAAACTACAGGTAAGCCTGGTCAAGGTATGAATGTGAGAATCAGGGGGCAGTTGTCTGTGTCTGGTGGTAGTTCTCCGCTATATGTAGTGGATGGATTTCCAATTACAGGAGATATCAACGCAATAAACCCTGATGAGATCCAAGAAATTACAATCTTGAAAGATGCTGCTTCGACTTCACTTTATGGCTCTCGAGCTGCAAATGGGGTGGTTTTGATTACCACCAAAAAAGGCACAAAAGGTCAAACCAATGTTAATCTTAATGTTTTTACAGGATGGCAGACAGTTCCTGAGCGAGGTAGATTGGAAATGCTGGATGCTGAAGAATTTGCTCAGTTTAAAAAAGAGTATTACACAGATGCAGGTCAGACCGTCCCGGATATTTTTCAAAATCCAGCAGATTACCGGGGTAAAACCAATGATTGGTATGGAGCTATGTTGGAAACAGCTCCAGTCACTTCCTATAATTTGACTGTGACTTCCAATAAAGAGCGAGTGAATACCGCAATTATTGCGGGATTTTTTGACCAAAAAGGTGTGGTTAGAAATACTGATTACGAGCGATTCTCGCTTCGAATGAATACCGATTATACCGTGTCAGACAAAGTAAGTATCGGTGTAAATGTGGCTCCAAGCTATGTGGTCGATAACACGCCTCAGACAGATGGATCTCGTGGAACTGGTATTTTATTCAATGCGCTCCATACTTGGCCGGTGATGCCGATTTATGAAGAAAATGGTGACTTGACTTCTTTCAATCGTTTCCCTTCCAATACTGGAAATATTTTCGCCTATCCAAACTGGCTCAGATCAGCTGATGAAATCACCAATGAGACCAAAGTGATCAATCTCTTAGCAAATACATATGTAGAGTGGAAGCCTATCAAAGGACTTTCTTTGAAGTCCACTTTCAATACGGAGATCAGAAATTCCAATTACTTTTTCTTCAACCCATCCACTGCAACGAACCGAATCAACGTGGCGATTCCAACGGTTGCAACGTCTGTTCGGGATGAGTTTCAGGATTTGTCTTGGTTGAATGAAAATATAGCAACTTATGGAAAGAGCGTAGGGGATCATAATTTTCAGGCTCTTTTAGGTTTTTCTAATCAGCGTTTCAGAAGCGATCGTACCAGAGTTGCTGCGGATACCTACGCAGATGATAGACTTCCTACTATCCAAGGCGCTATCAATATCAATCGAGGTGGATCCATTTCAGATGTAAATGAATGGTCTCTTACTTCGGTTTTTTCTCGTCTGACATATAATTATAAGAGTAAGTACTTATTTACAGCATCTATTAGAGGTGATGGTTCTTCTCGATTCGGAGCAGATAATCGTTGGGGAGTTTTTCCTTCCACTTCAGTAGGTTGGGTGCTTTCGGATGAAGGATTTCTAAATACCAGTTCGGCTGTTTCCTTCACCAAGTTACGAGCAAGTTATGGTGTGACTGGTAACAATAACATTGGTAACTATACGCAATATGCTTTGGTCAATAATACGATCAATGCAGCTTTTGGAAATACGGTTTTCCCTGGAGCAGGAGTAACTTCCTTGAACAATTCAAACTTAGGTTGGGAAACTACCACACAGTTTGATATCGGATTAGACCTCGGGTTATTGGAAGATCGAATCACTTTTGTGTATGACTTTTATACAAAAAACACCACAAACCTACTCTACGCAGTACAGATTCCTCAGGAATCAGGTTTTACTAATTTCAATGATAACATCGGTGAGATTAAGTTCTGGGGACATGAGTTTTCACTTACCTCGGTAAATACAACGGGCTCTTTCAGATGGACGACCAATGCAAACATATCTTTCAATAGAAATGAAGTTCTTGAACTTGCTGATGGGATCGATCGGGTTTACGGTAACCAGCATATTACTCAAGTCGGACAGCCTTTCGGTCAATTTTATGGATTAAATAAGTTAGGAAACTATGCAAATGCAGAAGACTTGGCTAATTCTCCAAAAATACCTGGTAGATCAACTGTAGGAAGTATCAAATTACAAGATATCAATGGTGATGGAGTGATTACGTTTGGAGGAGATAATGATGATCGAACCATCATAGGGAATCCATTCCCAGATTTTACTTACGGTATCATCAACAATTTTGCTTGGAAAAATTGGGATGGAAGTGTCACAGCCTCAGGTTCTCAAGGGAATCAAGTATATATGAGACACCTATTTTCTACTGCTAATTTGGATGGTGTATTCAATATGGTTTCTAGAGTAGCAGATAGATTTAGATCTCCTGAGAATCCTGGAGCTGGAATTTTTGGAACTACAGTAGGTGGAGGAAACGTGACAGGAATCGAGCGTGACTGGCCGAATAGTAATTTTGTTTGGGATGCATCTTATTTCACGATTCGAAATATCACGATAGGTTATACATTCAAGAATTTGCCAAAAGCTATAAAATCAGCTAGGGTCTATGGGTCTGCACAGAATGTATGGGTATTCACAGACTACTGGGGAGGATCAAATCCTGAAGTTAGTATGCAAAATAATGGTCAAGGAGACGGTGGAAACTTAAGTCCAGGTGTGGACTTGGCCGGATATCCAATTCCTCGTACGATCACTTTTGGTGTCAATGTCACTTTCTAATCTGAAGGATTTCACCTCATTTACTCATCTAAAAAAGAAATAAAAAATGAAAAAATATATCCTAGCCATATTAGTGACAGCTTTTGCGCTAACTGGCTGTGAAGACTTTCTTACGGTAGTACCAGAGACTCAATTGAGTTCGGCCACCTTTTTCAAAAATCAAACTGACT
>CAWUWQ010000395.1:0-23152 GCA_963926065.1 uncultured Algoriphagus sp. | reverse complement strand
CTTAAAAACCAAGTCTCTTGTCCAGGTACGGGTGTAAGAGAACCAAAGCCTACATAATAATTTATAATTTGTCCAGGGGTTACATTAAGAACACTATGGGAATATGCGCCGCCTCCGCCTCCGCCACCTTCTCCAGTAGTTGATCTTGAACTTCCTCTACCTCCAGCGCCCCACACTTCAACTGTAAGAGAGGTTACTCCGGCTGGAACGGTAAACTGACGAATAGCGGGGTTTGGTGTTATAATTACTTGACTCTGCCCATAAGCATCCCAGCCGACAAAAATCAGTGCTATAAAAAAAAATAAATATGACAGTAAACGTTTTCTCATCTACTTTGGGTTAAAAATGTATTTGAAATCCCTAAAAATGTATTTCAAATATAAAGATTTTTTTATTCTTAAAAAAGATCAATAAAAACAAGTTTGTTCTTGCTGACCATCACTTACTAAAATTGATTATAAATATTTTATAATCTGTCGAGCTTTAGAAGTCACTACCATGAACTTAGTTAGTTTGATCCAAATCCCATTCTAAACCAAAAATTTAACCGATTTAGAAGCAGACAAATAAAGACCTCTAACGAGGTATATTAGTTTCATTGATTCTTTTAAAAGATAATATTTCGCACTTTTTTGTTTTAAAGGACAAATCGTAATTTGTATTTTTCTTATAATTCCTTGAATCAATACACCTAGCAATTAAAAATTCTTGGACTTATTGATTAAAGATTCTTGCCGAAAGGTAGTGAAATCAAATTCAAAACAAAATAGCAGTTGGAAAAAAAAATTCCAAAAGTGGTATAAACATCTTTTTTTTTGCTACGAAAAAATAAAATCAAGTGATCAAATGAAATATTTTAATTTTCGATAAAAAATAAAATTTCTGATCTATAGGATTGATCCAAGGAAAAAACCGATTACCTCCTCAATATTACTTTATGATACTCTCGATTAGCGCCCCAAGCGATTTCAATTGTATATACTCCAGAAGCTTTGCCCTCAAAGTAATTACTTACCTGAGTACTCATTTCTTGCATTTGATCTTTTTGAATTAATTCAAACTGACCCGTTGGGGCAATCACACGTAGTGTTAGAGATTCATCCCTATAAGTAGATGGGTCAAGTATTTCTATATTAAAAGAATCACCTGTTGTAGGATTTGGGAATACCTTCCACTTGGAGGTACTAGGAAGAGGTTCTACTTTAATTGACTTGGTATTACTATAAGTAAACTTTCCATTGAAGTCATATTGTTTTAAGCGATAGAAGATATTACCTCCACCTACTGGTAGCTTTATATCCGAATAGTTATACTTCACTTCTGAATCGGAAAATCCAGCTCCAGCTACTTCACCTATAGCTTCCCACTCCTTTACGTTGTTCACAGCGCGTTCGATTTCAAAATGCGAGTTTTCCCATTCTTTGGCTGTAGCCCAAGAGAGTTCGCCTGTTCGGGCCTGAGAATTAAAATTACTATTGAAATAGAGGTATTCTATTGGAAGGATCTTGGCGAATTCATATCTAATTAATACGACACCTTTTGCTCCTTTACCTCCGTTTTCAGCACCGCTATGACCGCCACCGCCACCACCTGATCCCGGTGTCTGACCTTCCTGACCGGATCCATTATATCCTCCATTACCACCCGCACCATTGCTTCCTCCAAGTGCGGTATAGTTATTTTTACTACCACCGCCGCCACCGGCACTGAAGAACCTCACTCCGTCAAATTGGTTGAATTGAAGACCGTCTCCACCACCTCCACCACGTTGTGAGTTACCATTAGTACCTGCCGAGACTGTGCCTCCTCCTCCTCCTCCAGCGTGGGTGTTTCCACCACCTCCATTGCGTTGACCCATGCCACCATTATTACCTGGGTGAGAAGCTCCTCCTCCTGATCCATTATATAAGGCTTTTATAATCATATTGGTTTCGTTCGACTTGGATGAGTTATTTCCAAAGTCACCTCTTCCAGAGGGATTTACTCCCCCATCTCTGGAAGAACCGCCACCACCACCACCACCCGCAGTTAGCTTGTAGGTGCCACCCGCAGTTGTGTGGTAAATGCCACTGGAATTAAATCTTGAGGCTTCTCCAGAGCCTCCTACTTGATCATTGCTTGTGGAACCAAGTCCTCCCTCTCCAACTGAAATCTGAAAAGGAGTATTTGATACTAAACCGAATACAGCTACCTCACCTATATTCACAAATGCGTTGACGATACCTCCGCTTCCTCCACCTCCTCCACTGTGTGAACCACCTCCACCACCTCCGCCAATAGCTAAAACTTCAAACTCAAGAAGCCCTTTAGGTGCATCCCAGATGCAATTCTCAAAAAATTCAATAATTACAACTCCTGAAACAGAGCCATCATCAATGTATTTCCAGCAGTCTCCTGGAGGATCTACAGATTCATCACAAGGGTAAGTGAAAGTTATTTGTCCATTACCACCAGAGCCACCTCTTACGGTGTTATTGCCATTTGTTTTAGCCCCTCCTCCTCCTCCTCCTGGAGAACTTCCATCTGTGCCATTTGAATTACTTGAACGTGCACCATCTCCACCATCTCCACCGTTTGGTGAGTCTCCACCATCTCCACCATTTCCGTCGGAATCTGATCCTTTTCCACCGGAAGTTATGATTGCTCCTACGCCAGAATTCCTGTCCCCTCCGTCAGCTCCAATATTATCATTGGGTTGAACTGATTGGCCTCCTTTTGCCAGTAGAATTGGATCAGACCCATCGGGGTTTAAGGAAATCCAAGAGTCTCCTCCAGCTCCGCTGGTAGAACTTCCTGAGCCCGTCATATAATATAGGGTAGCACCGGGTGTAACTGTTAAAACAGATTCTGAATAAGCGCCTGCTCCACCACCACCACCAGATTCTCCTTTGTCTTTTTCTATATCGCCACCTTTTCCACCGCCGCCCCATACTTGGATACGAATAGAAGTGACTCCAGATGGGATTTTGAAAGTTTCCGTTCCATTAGTGGTGTAGATAACAGTTATCGTCTCCCCTGAGACGCATTGACTATGGGCCACAGTGCCAATTGTGAAAAATAATAAAGCCAAAAGCCCAAAGAATTTACCTCTTTCCTTAAAATTAAATGTGCTCTGGATTATCTGGGGAATGAACAAAAATATATTTTTCATGGGTAATTATTTGAGAAGAAGGGCTAGGGTTTGCCCAAGTGCTTATTCAATAGGGTGTTGAATAAGTTATAAAGCTAATGATACTTAATTAATTTCCATCTTTTTCGGGAAAAAATATTTATTTTAAATACATGAAAAGCATTTTCGAATAATGATTAAAGCCTTTTACCAACTTTAAATTAGAAAAAACTTGTTAGTTTTTAAAAAGAAAAAGCCCTTGAGGCATTTGAATCAGTGTTTTTATCAGTTTTTATTAAATATGTCCAGCAACTCATACTAACCATAAACTCTGTATTATATCGTGTGCACTTCATTTGCTGAAGGATGAATTCTTTTGACTTTTTGGTATTTATGGTGTGCTTCAATTTTCTCAGAATCCATAATCGTTGTGTTTTTCCCGTTTCCATCAGGAATTTTCCCACTCAGGCAACAGTATGAAGAACAGGGATTATAAGATAGATTTTTCGAATGGCGAGATTTCTGTCCACCGCAAGTTCCGTGTTTCCAGTCCCTTTGAATCTTCCGGAGATTGCCTGTTTCAGCTAATGCTATAGTTTCCCAAACAATATTCCCAAACGAAGAATTTTTATATCGACCTAGCTCAAGCGAAAAAACCAGCAGGATTTATAAAGATTATCTGTACCTCATCCCAAAAATCTAGATTAAACCCACCTGTTACAATTGTATTGCTTGTACTGTTTACTTCTAACCAAAAAGCCCGGTTAGTACCAGTGTTGTTGGAGAAAGAACAGGCTGTATATCCCGTATTCGAAGATTGCTATTTGCAGTAACCTATAACCAGCTTATTCTATTTGACTCTGTTCCCCGTTTGCCAGACTCTTCGGTAATTGCATGATGGGATATAGGAAAAAATAGGATGAACCATAAGACCGATTTAAGAATTAGTCTCATCAACAAATCAATATTTAAGTGAAGATTTTTCATAGCCTAACCCAAGTTTTGGAGAGCTAGAGATTTGTTGAAATATGCTTATACCTTTCGTGTTACTTGCTGAATTTTAATTTTATGTCTTTGACTGTCTTTACATATAAATTAAATTTCTTGAATATTTTTAAGGGCTTTAGTTTATATTGAAAAAATTGTATAAAACAATATTTAATTTTGAGTATTGAATATTGACTTTTATGATGTATTATTCTCTTCTAGTCAATATAAGCCATCAATGAGACTTTCTTATTCTAAAAAACAGGTATGTTTATAGTCTAACCTGACAATAATCAACAACTACGCATGGTGTATAAAAGATCATCAGAAGTATATATAATGTCTTTTTAACGCATAAATACAGTTAATGATTGTTGATTAATTTGAGAGTTAGCAGGAGAATAGTAATGAAAGTTAGAGTTAAACTTTAACCTATCTCTAAACTTCCTCATCGTTCATACTGATCAAAAAAATATAGCATGATCTCGGGTTCCTTTTTTCGATTAAGTAGGAATTTCATAGTCTTCTGAAAAATCATGTCGCCCACCAATTTCTTGAGGATTCAGACTTATTTGATCTCTTTTATTCGCATCAAGAGGTCTTCTCTTAGGATAACGGACCCTAGTAATTCAAGTATCCCTAGAGGATGATTTACTCCACAACTTAAGATTCAGTAAAAGTAGATTTTGCAGGTTGCTCTGAATTCTACTAGTATCATTTGGTGTAATCCAGAGAAAAAATATCAGAATTTAGGAGCTATGCGTAAAACTTGGGGATTTAGGCTCCAAGATTAATTTGCTTAATTCCGTGTTTGGCAAGTAGTGTGGGGCTTTCAACTTAATTAAAATGCTTTGAAAAGGAAAAATATTTTTAAAAAACTATCCAGCTTAAATCATTTCAGAATAACGCTTATTCTCTTATTATTTTGATCAATTGAAAATGATCTCCCCAATAGATTTTCAGGATATATATGCCCTTTGGTGAGCTTTTCAGGAATTCCGATAGATAAGTTGAAGCCTCTTCTTCAGAGTATGCAGAGAAATTGACACCTCTGCCCTTGATATCTGCCAGATAAACAAAGATTTTTTCGTCTTGGTATTTTGAAGGATCCGTCAGTCCTAAATTTAGGGTTGAAGTGGAATTGCTAGGATTAGGGAAAGCAACCCAAATTCCTGAATTATTTACACCTTCTATGGAGATTGCTCTGGTCTGGCTGTATTCAAAATTATCTGAAAAGTCTACTTGCTTCAATCTGTAGAAAATATTTCCCCCAAAAATTGGCAGTTCGGTGTCCCTGAACTTATACGCTTGAGGACCATCTGAAAAACCCTTACCAGAGACTTGGCCGATAGTTTCCCAATCTTTGGTAGAATTAATTGCACGCTCGATTTCAAAGTGGGAGTTTTCCCATTCTTTTGCAGTTGACCATGAAATTTCTCCGCTTCTATTCAATGCATTATAATTTACATTGAAGTACAGGTATTCCACTGCTAAGATTCTATAAGTGATTTGTACTATAACTATCCCGTTGGATCCATTTCCCCCTGTGGAAGAGGTACTTCCAGCACCTCCTCCAGATCCTGAGTTTAGAGAAGCGTTCCCTCCAGGCCCTGCTGGATTTGCATTCCCTCCTCCTCCTAGGCCCCCATTGCCTCCGTTCCTTCCATTACCACCCCCACCGGCTCCATACCGGCTGCCGGTTAAAGAAATATTGACTCCATTACCACCGTTTCCTCCGGTTGATGATGCACCCCTTCCAAAGCCATCTGTCCCAAGGCCATCTGCACCACCACCACCACCACCTTTTGCATTTTGTCCTTCTCCATTATTACTTCCGCCGGTATTACCATTTCCACTGGCTCCACCATTCCCATTCGTGGATCCTCCTCGACCTCTATTTGCAGAATAATTAATAGAAGTGGAGCCAGAAGTTAAATTAACAGTAGTGTTTCCACCAGCTTGTCCATTATTGGAATTATTGCCTGATTGTCGTGCTCCTCGGCCTCCTTGACCAATAGTTATATTTAAGGTAGCCCCTAAATTTAAATCGATATTTTGGGATAAAACTTGGCCACCACCACCACCACCAGATGAGTTTCCTCTACCACCACCACCACCACCACCAACAATTAATATGTCGACGTTGGCATTAGCAAAGATTTCACTGGTTGGATCAAATCCAGTAATATCACTAAGATCTGTAATGGTAAAAGTTCCGTTAGAAGTGTAGGTTTTAGTTGCAGTTACAGTTCTAGCAGATTGTGCATGACTGTTCACTGAACTCCAAAGAAATGAAAAAATAAATACTAAAAGCCATGCATAAGATCTACAATTTGAGTGTAAGTGATTGATCTTATTTGGTTTAGTTAAAATCATTAATGACAGATTCGATTAAAAATTTTAGGCAAGGCCTAAAACGTTAAAGAAAATTTAAATAATCTTATTTTAGATAAGCCTTGTTATTTAAGGATTATAAAAAAGGCCTATTAAAAATTGTTTGTCTTTAAAATTATTTATTGCATTCAAATAATCAGTCTTTCCTAATGTAGGATACTTGTATTAAAGGTGTTCCAATATTACACCGGTACCAATAAATATGCCGAATGTATACAAAAAAATAAATTTTGTGTTTTTTTCTACCAATTGAAAAGAAAAAGGCCTTGATTTTTAGAAATCAAGGCCTTTATTATTTATCGGGAATTCGAATGATTATCCATTCATACTGATCAAGAATTCAGCATTATCTCTGGTTCCTTTCATTCGATTAAGTAGGAATTCCATGGATTCTTGAGAGTTCATGTCGCTCATCAATTTTCTTAGAATCCAAACACGCTGCATTTCTTCTTTGTCCATCAGAAGATCCTCACGACGAGTACCTGAGTTGAGCACATCGATTGCAGGATAGATTCTTCTGTTGGAAAGCTTACGATCCAGTGCAAGTTCCATGTTACCAGTTCCTTTGAATTCTTCAAAAATTACTTCATCCATTTTAGAACCTGTTTCGACAAGCGCAGTAGCGATGATAGTCAAAGAACCTCCATTCTCCACGTTCCGTGCTGCACCGAAGAAACGCTTTGGCTTGTGAAGCGCATTAGCATCCACACCACCGGAAAGAATTTTTCCAGAGCTTGGTACCACGGTATTGTGTGCTCTTGCAAGTCTGGTGATAGAATCCAAAAGGATCACGACATCATGACCTACTTCTACCATACGCTTTGCTTTTTCTAAAACGATGTTAGAAACTTTCACGTGTCTATCGGCAGTCTCGTCAAATGTGGAAGAGATTACCTCTGCATTTACTGAGCGAGCCATATCTGTCACTTCCTCAGGTCGCTCATCGATCAAAAGGATCATCAAGTGAACTTCAGGGTGATTTTTAGTGATCGCATTTGCAATCTGCTGTAACAATACCGTCTTACCGGTTTTTGGCTGAGCTACGATCATTCCTCGCTGACCTTTTCCGATAGGAGCAAATAGATCTACAATTCTCGTAGAGAATTTATCTCCTGTGGTAGAGAGGTTTAATCTTTCTTCCGGGAAAAGCGGAGTTAGGTACTCAAATGGCACCCGATCTCTGATTTCGTCGGTAGTTTTACCGTTTACTGTGGAGATTTTCAATAAGGCGAAATACTTCTCACCTTCTTTTGGTGGGCGAATAGAACCTTTGATATGATCACCAGTCTTCAGGCCAAATAGTTTCACTTGGCTAGGCGATACATATATATCGTCAGGAGAGGCAAGGTAATTATAATCCAAAGATCGAAGGAAGCCGTAACCCTCTTGCATCATTTCCAAGACACCTTCATTGTCTATGACTCCATCAAATTCCCTTGGATGGACATAGGTTTTTTTCCGGTTTGCATGAGGTGTTACCTCTGCAGCTGGCGCCATTATCTCATCCTGGGATGTAAAGTTTCTTCGTTTTGGAAGTTCTACTTCCTTTTCAGGCTGGGTATTTGGTGATTCGGGTGATGCCTCTGGAGCTGGAGTGGGATTTGATTCTTCCTCAAACGCCTTTTTTCGAGGTCTAAAAAGTTTCGGTTCTTCTGTTGAAGCTTCTGGACTGGCCTTTCTTACAGGTCTTTCTTGATTGGGCTCTCGTTTTGGTTTCCACTCTTTTGCTTCTTTGGGAGCAGGTTCTGATATAGCTTCTGATTTTTCGCTAGGAGCGGCCGCAGGAGTTTCTGTTACGTTCTGTCGCTTGAACTTAGGCTTGTATTCAGGTTCTTCAGTCTGTACAGAAGTTGCTGCTGCTACCACTTGTTTTTTTACTTCGGCAGGTTTGGGCTTTTCTGCTTCAGGTTCTGGACTGGATTCTACGATTGAGGGCTTCTTTTTTGGCAAGGCCTGTTCTGGTGTAATTGCCTGCTGATCTAGGATAGCGTAAACGAGGTCGTCTTTTTTGAGGGTTTTATGGCTTTTGACACCTAATTCCTCAGCGATTTCCTTCAGCTCAGACAGTAATCTGATTCTGAGTTCTTCTATGTTGTACATAAAGAGATGATGAAATAAATAGTATTATGAAATGCGGTAATTGGGATTGTGAATGATTTTCTGAGCAAAAAAGATCTGCAGGAAATAATCAAACCAAAGCGGGCTGGTCTGCTCACACACGGTGATGTTACAATATTAACCTATGGATTTGGATTTAGCAAATTTATATTTTGTGTCTAAGCCTAATCCGCCTAGGATAATACTTGTCTAAGGATAGTCATTGACTTCCAGACCCCTGGGTTTTCCAGATGCTCACTATAGAAATCCAGCAAATGGTCCAGGAGCTTTCTTCGCAGCTTAAGATTTATTTTCTGATCGCAGGAATACGCTTTTAGCATTAACTCTTCCAAGAAAAACCTCACATCGTTAAGTTCTTGGGGGGTAAAGGGTTGGGAACGGCTTTCATCTAAATACCCTTGTGCCCGCTCAGGTGCAAAGCCTAAATACCCAGCTAATTCGATTAAAAATGCTAATGGAAAGAGGTCAAGCTTGGCTTCAGGATGGTTAAGCTCATGCACCGAACTTTCCAAAAAGTCGAAAAGACTTTCATTCTGGTAGTTTTCATAGATGGATTTAGCAATCACCTCTGTGACAAAAAGCGCAATGCCTGTCCGGCTAAACTCAAATGAAATCAATTGATTGTTGTGTGATAGTCTTGCCTCGGAGATTCGATTTAGTCCTGCATTTGCTTTATCATAGACTACCATGTCCAGACAAGTGAGCGGCTGGTATAGTGCCATTTTACTTGATTTGGATTGAGTTCTGACGCCATTGATGAGGTAGGACTTCAGACCAAGCTCTCTGGTGAAGATCTTCACGATCAGACTTGTTTCCTTGAATTTTATTGAATTGAGTACGATTCCTGATGTCTTCTTAAGCATAGCAAAGGTGAAAAAAGCTTACGATGACCTCAATCATTTTTTCCATAAAAGCATTTTCTACATCGTGCCTCATAGCTTTCTTTTTCTCCGAGTTGCACTTGCTTTTTCGTATCGGTTAGGCGGTAAGAAAAAGCGGCGAGATCTCCACACTTCATACAGATCGCATTTACTTTGGTCACGTACTCTGCGGTAGCCATTAACTGGGGCATAGGATCAAATGGATTTCCTGCGAAATCCATATCCAACCCTGCCAAAATCACTCGTTTCCCTGAATTTGCCAGTTTTCGAGCCACAGATACAATTTGGTCATCAAAAAACTGAACCTCGTCGATTCCGATCACATCACAGTCGCCACTCATTAATAAGATGTCGTCGGCAAAATTGACTGGAGTAGACCGGATGGAGCTTTCATTGTGCGAAACCACATCTGACTCGTGGTAGCGTGTATCGACAGCTGGTTTGAAGATCTCCACTTTTTGCTTAGCAATCAGGGCCCTGTTGAGTCGCCTGATCAATTCTTCCGTTTTGCCGGAAAACATTGATCCGCAAATCACTTCAATATGCCCTTTTTTCTCAGGGTTTCTATTTCTTCCTAGGGATGGTTCTATAAACATCGATATGCTATTCACTGTAGCTAATATGCGGAAATTTATTTGGCTCGGCCACTCGTACTTTGATATCTCCTCTTTGCAGGACGACTTGACAGGCTAATCGTTCGTTAGCCTTTAAACGACCTTGATTATAAAATGCTATTTCCTGATCGGTCAATTCAGAAAGATTTTCGATCCCTTCTAAGACTATAAGTTTGCAGGTAGTACATCGCCCTTTTTTGCCACAGGCATGCATCCAATCCATGCCACTTTCATGGATAATTTCAATAACTTTACTCTCAGAAGGAGCCAAATCAATCGTGAGATTAAAAAGATTTTCTATGACGATTTTAGGCATTTGTTCGTTCGAATTTGTAAACGCTATATTTTAATGACAATTCAAATTAACAGCAATTATTTAGAAAAGTACGCGAATGACTACGCTGCGGTCGTATGCGAAAAGGTTTTTTCGTCAAGACAATTCATCACTGGTCAGGATATCATCCACTTAACGGACAGTATCCAAGTCAATTTTTTTGTAGTAAAACGAATATTCGAAATTTGGCAAGGTGAACTGGAAAAATTGAAGAGTAGCCCATACTTTGACTACAGAGATGTGGCGGTCCATGAGGCGCTGACTCAATTTATGAATGTACTTTCCAGACGAATAAAAGTAGAAAAATCTAATCTTGAACCTTTGGTAGCTCAAGCGGTATCAGAGGCGATAAAGTTAGCTGTTGATCCGGTGAGCTTCTATCAAAATGAAATTCAAAAAGCTCCCCAAGGAATGATCAATGAATTCCTCAGTGAGCATAAAAAGTATTTCAAATGGCATCTGCCTGTGATCTCATTTCTGATCGATAAAACAGGCTTTGGTCATGATCAAAATGCGTATCTAAAAGCTGTAGCAACAAACTACCACGTCATCAAAGATTCATTAGTGTCTAAGAATTTGCTTTTGGCTACTCTTGGTGAGATCAATGCGTTTGATCTGGATAGTTATATGATAGAGGTTGAGATTGAAAAGCCTAAAGCTGAAGTTCAGAAATCTGAACCAGAACCTGAAGAGGAGAGGGGGGATTCTTTTACCGACAAGATTGAAGAAAAGTCTGATAAAATAGATGAGCCGATTTCTGAGATTAGTAGTAAGCCAATTGTTAAGGAGGAGCCCAAAAGAGCCAGTTCTGGAATGCTGGATGTCATCAGCCTTCAATCTAGATTCGAAAAAGAATCTTATAAAGGAATGAAAGGAGTCATCGGCGAGCTTTCCGAAAGTTTGGCAATCAACCAGCGGATCATGTTTTCCAAGGCTCTTTTTGAGGGGAATTCTGATCTGTTAATGCATGCTTTGAAATTGATAGATGAAAGCGGGTCCTTCACTAAGGCGGTTGACCTGATTAATAAGCGTTATGTGGATGAACTTTCTTGGAATGATAACCCCGATGTAATGGATGAGTTTTTGTTGCTGGTTTTCAGAAAATTTTCCGCTTAAGAGAAATTGCCAGAGATTTTCTGGAAATATTGTTCAATAAATAGTATGAACTATTAAAAGTCGCGGTTTAACAGGAAATCTTTTTTCCAAAGTTTATCTTCATTGAGTTTGATGAAATACATAAGGAGTGCTTACAAATCAACTAGTGCTCCTTAATCCGGTTTTTTCATTTTCACAATTTGAATTCGTCTTTTATCATTATAGTTTCCGTCACTTTAAAGGAAAAATCAAATACCCTAATTTCAGAAGATATTAAACATATTAAGGCGCAATAGGGAATAGGGAATTTTTAGAATCGAAAAGTTGGCTTATTGTTTGTTATAATTTTGTAAAATTAAATTAGAACCTCATATTTAGGTTTAAAGCACTGTGTATACATGCAAGGATATTTAAAGCTCAGAAAACATGTGTTAGACAAATTGAGAGGTGAATTACCTCAATATCTTGCCTACCATGGTATGAATCACACCCTAGACGTATTGAATGTTTGCCAGCAATACATTCGTCGCGAAAAATTGGGAGAGCGAGATCGGTACTTGCTCCGAATGGGAGCGATCGTACATGATATGGGCTTTTTGATCGAAGCAGTCAACCACGAAGCCGTAGGTGCTGAAATGGCGGGTGTCCTGATGAAAGACTTGGGAATGAAGCAGGATGTGATTAATGAAGTCAAAGGATTGGTCATGGCGACTAAGATTCCTCAAACTCCTTTGAATGATCTTCAGAAAATCATCTGCGATGCAGATCTGGATTACCTAGGAAGGGATGATTATCCGACAATTAGCGTAAAATTATTCGCAGAGCTGAAGCATATGAATATTATCACCACTGAAGAGCAATGGAAAAACCTTCAGATTAACTTTTTGAAGGCACACCAATTCCAAACTTCATTTGCAAAAAAGAACCGAGAACCTAAAAAGCAATATTGGCTCAAAAAGCTTTTGGAATCTTAACCTAGTCTTCCCAACTGTAATGCTCTGGAGCTGTCCATCTTGACAAAGATGAAAAGCAAGATGGTAAATGACCAAAGTGAAGATCCTCCATAACTGAAAAACGGTAGCGGAATACCCACCACTGGAAATAATCCTATTGTCATGGCAATATTGATCATGAAGTGGAAGAGTAATATCGAAATCACACAGTACCCATAGATCCTTGAAAATCTATTTTTTTGACGCTCCGCCATAATCACAAGTCGGTAAAGCAAGCCCACAAAAAGCGAAATCACTACTAAGCTTCCTGCCCATCCAAATTCCTCTCCGAGTGTGCAGAAAATAAAATCGGTATGTTGCTCGGGTACAAAGTCAAATTTAGTCTGGGTGCCCTCTAGGTAACCTTTTCCCAATAGCCCGCCTGATCCAATTGCAATCTTGGATTGGGTGACATTCCAACCTACACCTAAGGGATCAATATCTGGGTCAAATAGCACCATGATTCGATTTTGCTGGTGATCAGGGAGTTTTTCAACAACAAAATCAAGACTATACGTATAGGCAATAAGACCTATGCCAATTAAACTAAAGGCAACAATCCGCTGTGGGGATTTTTTGCCCATAAATATTAAAATTATGACTAACAAACAGATCCCCAGAGCAATATAAAGGTTGTTCTCAATTCCTAAGGCCAGAAGGGTCAGGGCAACAAAACCAAATCCAAGGATGAAATAAGTCTGTGGTAAACCTTCTCTATAAAGCATCAGCAGCATAGCGAAATAGACCATGGCTGTACCTGTGTCAGGTTGAAGGATAATCAATGCCACAGGTATCAGTAAAACCGCGAAGGCTTGAAACTGATAATTTTTTTTGGATAGGTCGAATGTGGGACGCTCCATCACTTTGGCAAGTGCTAAAGCAGTAGCAAATTTGGCAAACTCACTAGCTTGGATACGGAAGTCTCCAAAACCTATCGTCAGTACCTGGCCTTTTACTTCTTTCCCTATTATGGGTGTGAGGATCAATAAAACAAGGAATACTAAGAAAATTGGGATGGCTAGATTTTCAAAAAGACGATGATCTGCAGCCATTATGACGATGATGATAGCTATAGCAGTGCCTATCCAAACCAGTTGTTTACCGGAGTTGATGCCAAAATCAAATATGCTTTTCTCTACCTGTCCGTCATATACAGCTGCATAAATATTAAACCAGCCTAGAATCACTAGGGAGAAATAAATGAGTACTGTTGGCCAGTCGACTCTGTTGATGTTAATATCCGCTTCCCCTCTCATCAGTAAATGAAATTGCCAGCTAAGACATAATTTTCGAGATCAAGTCGCTTTACCTCTCCTTGAATATATTTTTCAATCATCAATGAGGCTGTACTTGCGGCAGCCCTTCCTCCCCAGCCTGCATTTTCCACATAGACGGCTATGGCTATCTTTGGATTCTCAAGTGGGGCAAACGCGATAAACACGGAGTGATCTTCTCCATGTGGATTTTGTGCAGTTCCTGTTTTTCCAGCAATGACCAAGTCTTTCATTACCGCTCGGTTGGCAGTGCCATAAAGTGCTGCTGCCATAGCTTCTTGAATCAAATCAAAATGCTTGGCATCGATTCCTACATCATTCCGTATTAGATATTCCTCTGGAATCATGTTTTTGTCACCATTGATGTTTTTGACCAAATGGGGTTTGTAATAAAATCCTTTGTTCGCAAAAATTGCAGCCAAGTTTGCCATTTGAAGAGGAGTGACTTGCATTTCCCCTTGACCGATGGAAAGTGAATAAATGGTAGAATACTTCCATCTTCCTTCTCCATAGACTTTATCATAATAAGCGCCCGAAGGTATCGAACCGCCTCGTTCCCCATACATGTCTATCCCGAGGTCAGAGCCAAGTCCAAATTTTTGTACTCTTTCGCGCCAATCAGTAAGTCCTATCTTGGTATCTAAATAGGTGTTGGAAGACTTTTCTTGATTAATAATCTGCCGAAAAGCTTGATGGTAATAGGGATTACAGGAATTACGAATAGCTCCAAATAGGTCTACTGGGGATGGGTGATTGTGACAAGCGACTAGTGACTTGTTACAGGCAAAAGTAGTAGAAGGGACCAAAATCCCCTCTTGAAGTCCGATCAGGCTTTGAACGATTTTGAATATCGAGCCCGGTGGATACATCGCCATAATAGGTCGATTGAATAGCGGTTTACTAAGTTCTGAATTTAATACTTGATAGTTTTTACTGAAATCAGCTCCTGTCAGGCTATTTGGATCATAGAAAGGTGCGGAGATCATAGCCAAGATCTCTCCTGTTTTAGGTTCAATTGCTACTACAGACCCTGTTTTTCCTTGCAATAAATGCTCCCCATACCGTTGCAGGTCCATGTCAATGGTTGAGGTGATATTATTCCCAGCTACTGATGCGGTATCATATTCACCATTTTTGAAAGGGCCCTTATCAATTCCCCTCACATTTACCATTTTGTATTTTACACCTTTCTTACCACGAAGTTCTTTTTCGTAGTAGCTTTCCATTCCGCTCAGGCCTACATAGTCTCCTTGAGTATAGTATTTTGAGCTGTCTCGCTCGAGTTGTCGGCCACTGATCTCTCCTATATAGCCTAAAGCGTGAGATGCTAAAGGGGAAGGATAAGATCTCACCGAGCGGGTCATAATAAATAAGCCCGGGTAATCAATCAAGAAATCTTGGATTCGAGCAAAATCTTGAGTGGAAATTTGTTTGATAAAGCTCGAAGGCTTTACCGATGAATATTTCCGTGCCGCAGTGTAGGATTCAATTAGTTTTTCTTTGGAAATTTGAAACAACTCTAAAAATCTAGTTGTGTCCCCAACTTGGAATTCTTTTGGGACAATCATCAGATCAAAAATCGGATTGTTATAAACCATTAGTTTTCCACTCCTGTCATAGATCAATCCCCGATAAGGGTGGTCTACAATTCTTTGTATAGCATTTCGTTCAGCTTTTTTCATAAAGCTATCGTCCAAAACTTGGATGGTAAATAACTTAATCAAAAGCACTGCACCCACCAAGAAAATAAAAATGATAATGACTATTGGTCTTTGGTCGTTCATTAGATTCCTCTTCTTCGTTTGAAGAATAGTAGTTGTACAATAATAGCCAAAAGGACAGTAAAAGTCGAGGAGAAGAAGCTTTTGTTTAAGGCAGTTAGAAATCTGCCAGTACCCCACTGGTCGGTAAGGAAGAAAAGTAAACAAAAGGCGAAAATAAGTGGCCAAGAATAAGAAACGTACCAGCCTATACCCATTTCTGAGATCGTTGGATTAGTAGTATCATCATATCCTCCACTGGGGCTGATGAATTTCAGCCAATGTGGTCTTAGAAATGCTAAAAAAGTAGCCGCTAAGGCATGAATCCCGAGGGTATCGTAAAAAACATCAATTAGAAGTCCCAAAAAGAAGCTCAATAATAATAGAGGAATAGCTGGGATAGAAGTTGGGAAACTCAAAATACTGACTAAATAGATAAAGCAGAAGGCGATTCCAAAAAGAGCAAGATTTTTCAATAGGAGGATTTGAATCAGCCCAAGCACAATAACAAGAAAGATAAAGGTGATCAGACTCTTAAAATTCATTAGTCACTTCAGATTTGATATTCAAAGAATCCAGTTCGTTAAATTGGGTATTTTCTACTAAATAGACATATCCGACTTTACTAAAATCTGCACTAAGGGCTATAAAAATGTCCAAGTAATTTGGGTTATCTGTCCTAGAGTTGATTTCAGAAATGATCCCAATACTTATGCCCTCAGGAAATACAGCGTTAAATCCCGAGGTGATCACTGTGTCACCAACTTGAGCATTAACGTGTCTCCCGATGTAAAGCATTTTAGCATGTCTTGAATCATTGCCATCCCAATTAACTGAGCCGAAAACACCGTTTGATTTGATTTTTGAAGAAATCAGCATTCCCGTATTGAGCAATGAAATGGCAACCGAAAAGTTGGGAGAAACTGTTTTTACTCTGCCAACTACTCCCTCATGATTGAATACGCCCATTCCGGGTTTAATTCCATCTTTAGACCCTTTATTGAGCGTGAGGTGATTTTGAGAAAACCGGAGAGAATTACTTACTACCCTCGCACCCTTAAATTCATAAGTAGCAGTTAGAAGTGAGTCTAACTCAATCGCCATGCTGTCAGGAATCGTCTGGACCCCTTTAAGCGCGTCGAGCAAGGAAGCATTTTCAGTAACTAGAGCTTCATTTGCCTCTGCCAAAGAAAAGAAATCGGCCACATCTGACTGCTTCTTTAATGCAGAACCGATTATTGCACTTGAGCTATTGAAGAACGCTGCCCCCTGAGGTGAGTTATTTTCTACGATCAACCAGATCGCGGTTACTTCCAGTAACACAAATAACAGAAATGCTCGTAAACTATAGAGGAATTGGAGGATGCGTAGCATTCAGGATTTATGTCATCAATACGGTTCGGAAATTTTGTACATTTTTCAATGCTGTTCCAGTACCACGAACTACTGCTCGAAGCGGATCTTCTGCAATGTGAATCGGTAGCTTGGTTTTCTGATGAAGACGTTTATCGAGGCCTTTTAAGAGCGCTCCCCCACCGGTAAGATGAATACCATTGTCATAAATGTCTGCTGAAAGTTCAGGCGGAGCGATCTCCAACGCCTTCAAAACTGCCTCTTCGATTTTAGATACTGATTTGTCCAATGCGAAAGCAATTTCAGAATAGGAAACCTTGATTACTTTTGGAATTCCAGTCATCAAGTCACGTCCTCTAATTTCATAATCTTCCGGAGGATCATCAAGTTCTGTAAGTGCAGAACCAATAGCAATCTTTACTTTTTCAGCTGATCTCTCACCAATAAGCAAGTTATGCTGTCTTCGCATGTAATCTAGAATGTCTTTCGTAAAGGTGTCCCCTGCCACTCGGATAGACTGATCAGCAACTATTCCAGATAGTGCGATCAAAGCAATCTCTGTCGTACCTCCTCCGATATCTACGATCATGGATCCCATAGGCTTTTCGATATCAATTCCGATACCTATTGCAGCAGCGATAGGTTCGTATATCATGTAAACCTCTTTAGCTCCTGCGTGCTCGGCAGAGTCACGAACGGCTCTTTTTTCTACTTCAGTGATCCCAGAAGGAATACAGATCACCATCCGGTGAGACTGTGGGAACAACCCCTTTTTTTGCCCAGGGATCATCTTTATCAGACCGCGAATCATCTGCTCTGCAGCATAGAAATCCGCAATCACTCCATCTTTAAGCGGACGAATTGTTTTAATATTTTCGTGTGTTTTCTCATGCATATTCATTGCTTCGCGACCAACTGCAAGTACGCGGTTAGTGGTCTTGTCAATGGCAATGATAGATGGCTCATCTACGACAATTTTATCTTTATGAATAATCAAGGTATTAGCAGTACCCAAATCGATTGCTATATCACTAGAGAAAAAATCAAATAATCCCATTTTGGTGTTTTGTTTGACTGGTTTTTTGGAGTTCAGAGTTTAATATAGTCTGCTTGACTCGTATTAATAAACGGAGATCGGCAAAATTATTATCTTAAGCTGACATATCTGAAGGAAACCCAATATTTTTTCTTCAAATGGCAATTTATAGGCCAATGTTTCTTGCGAAGTGTTGCACTCCATTCCAAATTCACATTTAATCACTGAAAACTTTGATTTTTAGCCCTCATTGTTTTTACATTAAAATCTTTTACCTTTGATCCGTATTCGAAAGTTTCTGGAGGGGACCACATGTCCCCTCTTTCATTATACCTACTATGACCGAGCTAAAGAGATCGATTGAAGAACTAGTCGAGAAACACCTTCCAGACGAAAATCATTTCGTAGTGGAGGTTGGTATTTCAGACAAAGGGGGTAAAAAGCTTCTTAGCATTTTGGTGGATTCGGACTCTGGAGTTACGATTCGAACATGCTCAAAAATAAGTAGAGCAGTATCGGAAGAGATTGAGGCGAAAGAATTGATGCCAGATGCATACATTCTTGAGGTCTCGTCTCCTGGAGTAGATTTTCCTTTGAATAGCAAACGGCAATTTCAGAAGAATATCGGGAGATCATTGAAAATCACTTTAAACGAAGGCACCGAACTTCTTGGTAAATTACTTGATGTAAGTGACGCTGGGTTAAAGGTCGAAGTGATTAAGAAGGGAAAGGGCAAAAAAGTTGTGGAAGAGGAAGTCCAAGTTCCTTTCGAGAATATGAAAAAATCAATTGTACAAGTATCTTTTAAATAATTCAAATGGATGCCAAAGTCTTAATAGAGTCCTTCGCAGAATTTGCGAGATCTAAAAATGTGGATCGACCTACAATGATCCGTATCTTGGAAGATGTGTTCAGAGCGATGATTCGCAAGAAGTTTGAGACAGACGAAAACTTCGATGTGACCATTAATGCTGACCAAGGTGACTTAGAGATTTTCCGTATTAGGGAAATTGTCGACGACGATTCTGAAGATATTTGGGATTTTGATAAAATCAGTTTTGCAGAAGCAAGAAAAATTGAGCCTGATTTTGAGATAGGAGAAGAGGTTTATGAGAAAATTCTACTGGAGGAGTTCGGAAGAAGAGCAGTTCAAATGGCTCGACAGACTCTAATTCAGCGGATTAAAGATCTTGAAAAAGATCTCCTATATAATAAATATGAAGAACTCGTTGGTGAAATAATCAGCGCTGAAGTCTACCAGATTTTGGGAAGAGAGATTCTCTTAATGGATCAGGAGGGGAACGAATTGATTCTTCCTAAAGGAGAACAGATTCCAAAGGATCGTTTTAGAAAAGGTGATACAGTGAAAGCTATTGTTCACCGTGTGGATATGAATAATAGTAATCCAAAGATTATTCTATCCAGAACATCTCCTGTTTTCTTGGAACGTTTATTTGAAAATGAGGTTCCTGAAGTATACGATGGACTAATTACCATTATAAAAATCGTTAGAGAGCCAGGTGAGCGTGCAAAAGTAGCGGTTGAATCTTATGATGATCGTATTGATCCAGTAGGTGCATGCGTAGGAATGAAAGGTTCAAGAATCCACGCGGTGGTTCGTGAATTGCAAAATGAAAATATTGACGTGATCAATTACACTGAGAATATGGACTTATATGTGACTCGTGCACTAAGTCCAGCTAAAGTGTCATCGATTACGATGAATGAGGAAACGAAAAGACTATCTGTGTTCTTAAAGCCAGATCAAGTGTCTTTAGCTATCGGTAAAGGTGGTTATAATATCAAATTGGCAAGTCGATTGGTAGGATATGAGATTGATGTATTTAGAGAATTGAATGAGTCTGAAGAAGAGGACGTCGATTTATTGGAATTTGGCGATGAGATCGAAGGATGGATCATCGATGAATTGAAAAAGACTGGACTAGATACTGCGAGAAGTGTATTAAGTCTTACCAAAGAGGATTTGACCCGAAGAACAGAGCTTGAAGAAGAGACTGTTGAGGAGATTTTCAGAATCCTAAAACAAGAATTTGATCAATAAAGTTAGAGCTTAGCTTTAATTAAATACCTATTATTACTTAGAATTTCGAAAGAGGTTTTTGCTTATGTCAGAAGAAAAAATGTTGCGATTAGGCCAAGTAGCCAGGAAACTCAACGTGGGAACTGCAACCATCGTGGAGTCCTTGGCCAAAAAAGGCTACGAGGCGGAGAATAATCCGAATTTCAAAATAAATATGGAGCAGGTGGAGCTGCTCAATAAGGAATTCAAATCTTCCGCACTTGATAAGGAAGAGGCATCACACCTCTCGATAGGGAAGCGACATGAGCCGATTTCGCTCGAGCCGGAAGTAATTAGGCCAGAACAAAAAATAGAAGCTGCTCCAAAAGAAGCTGCCCCAAAAGAACCAGCTCCAAAACCTGCTGCTCCAATTCCAGCACCTGCTCCGACGCCTATTCCTGAATCTGCTCCTGCTCCAGAGCCTACTCCTATAGCAAAGGAAATTCCTAAGGAATCTCCTGCTCCTGAAAAAATTGAAGCAGAAGCTCCAAAATTGGAAGGGATCAAAGTATTAGGAAAAATTGATTTGAGCAAAAATGTAACTCAACCTCAAAAGAAAAAGCATAATCAACCGTATCAGCATAAGAAGCCTGATCATACAAAAGCTCCTGAGGCAAAAAAGCCAACCCCTCCGCAGACACCAAAAGAAGCTCCAAAACCAGCTCCAGTTAAGCCTGTGGTTAAAATTGAGCCTAAGCTTGAAATAAAACCTGCTGAGAAAGTGGATCAAGTGATTTCAGCAAAAGCAGAATCACTGAAAGGATTAACGGTTTTAGGAAAGATAGAGTTACCGGTAGACCGATCTAAAAAGAAAGGTGGTCCAGTTGCATCCTCCGATGAGCGTGGAAGAGATAAAAAACGACCTAGAAAACGAATTGATAAGCCAGGAGGAAATAGACCAGGAGGACCAGGTCAAGCTCCAGGTCAAGCGCCGGGAAATCGCCCGCCGGCAGGAAATCAAAGAGGTGCTCCTCGTAATGCTCAGCCAGTGAGAGTGCAGAAGGCAGAGCCTACTCAAAAAGAAATCCAGGATCAGATCAAACAGACTTTAGCCAGACTTCAAGGCAAAAGTGGAGGAAAAGGCAAAAGCCGTAGAGATAAAAAGACTGAACGTGTTCGCGATCCAGAAATGGAGACTGCAGATGCAAAAATATTGAAAGTAACAGAATTCATCTCTGCAAATGACCTTGCCTCTTTGATGGATTTAACAGTAAATCAAATCATATCAGCCTGTATGTCGCTGGGAATGTTCGTGTCGATAAATCAGCGATTAGATGCTGAAGCGATTACGATTATTGCAGATGAATTCGGTTATGATGTTGAGTTTACCAAATCGATAGAAGATGAGTTGGAAGCAGATGTTGAAGATCTTCCCGAAGATTTGGAAGAAAGAGCGCCTATCGTCACCATCATGGGTCACGTAGATCATGGTAAGACTTCACTTCTTGATTACATCAGGATGTCAAAAGTGACAGCTGATGAAGCAGGTGGAATTACTCAGCACATTGGAGCGTATGATGTTACTACCAAAACTGGTCATAAGATTGCCTTCCTTGATACACCAGGTCACGAAGCATTTACAGCAATGCGTGCCCGGGGAGCAAAAATCACTGACGTTGCCATCATTGTAATTGCAGCTGATGATAGTATCATGCCTCAAACTAAAGAGGCTATCAATCACGCTCAGGTAGCAGGTGTACCGATGATTTTTGCGATAAATAAAATCGATCGACCATCTGCCAATCCTAATAAAATCAAGGAAGAACTGGCAAATATGAACTTGCTAATTGAAGAATGGGGCGGGAAATATCAATCCATGGATATTTCAGCAAAAACTGGTGAGGGTATTGATGAGCTTTTGGAAAAAGTGCTCCTTGAGTCTGAGGTGTTAGAACTTAAAGCTAATCCTAGAAAAAATGCAGCTGGATCTGTAATTGAAGCTTCTCTGGATAAGGGAAGAGGTTATGTCTCCACCATCATGGTTCAAGCCGGAACGTTGAAAATTGGTGATATAATTCTTGCCGGCAAGCATTATGGCCGTGTGAAAGCGATGTTCGATCATAAAGGCAAAAAGCTAAAAGACGCAGGGCCTTCTACTCCAGTTCAGGTTTTAGGACTTAGCGGTGCACCTCAAGCAGGTGATACGATTAAGGTATATGATACTGAAAGAGAAGCTAGAGATATTGCTAATTCAAGAGAGCAAATCCAGCGAGAGCAAAGCATCCGAACCAAGAAGCATATCACATTGGATGAAATCGGTCGTCGATTGGCTATCGGTTCATTTAAAGAACTGAATATTATCATCAAAGGTGATGTGGATGGTTCTGTGGAGGCACTTTCTGACTCCTTATTGAAGCTCTCTAAAGATGAGGTTAAAGTTAGTATCATTCATAAAGGTGTCGGACAGATCTCTGAATCTGATGTTCTTTTGGCTTCGGCATCTGATGCGATCATTCTTGGATTCCAAGTGCGACCGTCATCCAATGCGAAGAAACTTGCTGAGCAGGAAGAAATTGAAATCCGTCATTACTCGATCATCTACGATGCAATCAATCAAATCAAAGATGCAATCGAGGGTATGCTAGAGCCTACATTTGAAGAGATAATTACTGGTAATATACAAGTAAGAGAGGTATTCAAGATCACGAAGATTGGAACTGTTGCAGGTTCTTATGTGACTGATGGATTCATCACCAGAAAGAATAAGATTCGTGTGATCAGAGATGGCATCGTAATACACGAAGGTGAGATCGATCAATTGAAGCGATTCAAGGATGACGTAGCCGAAGTGAAAGCTGGCTATGAGTGTGGTATTTCGATCAAGAATTTCAACAATATCGAAATTGACGATACGATCGAAGGCTATGAAATGAAAGAGATTAAGCGTAAAAAGTAATATTCTCAAAGTTATATTAGAGAAAAGGAACAGCATTGCTGTTCCTTTTCTAGTTTTAAGGTATGCTGTTTGCAATTTTAACCGTTCTGAAAATCCTGTTGGTAATTAGTTTTATAAGTTTGCTAGTTGGCCTCATTAAGCCCGTTTATGTACTATGGTTTTTGGACCGGATGAACCGACTGAAAGTTATTAAACTATATGGTCTTGCAAGTCTTTTGATTTTGACTCT
>CAWUWQ010000394.1:0-12675 GCA_963926065.1 uncultured Algoriphagus sp. | reverse complement strand
CCGACTGGACCATCATAATCTCCGCCATTTGGCACTTCGTCGATATGTGATCCAAATGCAATCGGCTTCAAAGAGGGATTGGTTCCCGCCTTTTTGCCGATGATATTTCCTGCAAAATCCGTGGAAACTTCTAGACCTGCTTTATTCATCAAATCAATTACATATTCTCTTGCAGCTAAATCATGAGATGAGAAAGCTACTCGATCGCTTCCACCTGCTGCATTTTTTCCATAAGTGGAAAGTTTTTTAATTGAGCCATTCAATCTATCCGGATTAACTCGTAATGCTGATTGAGCAGTTACAATGTTTAGCGTGAAAAAAAGTAAAGCAGGAAGGAATAGTAGTCTTGTTTTCATTTTTATATAATATGTGTATTCAAATTACCTCCAAAATGGTTTTAAAACAAAAAGTCCTTTCTGATTAAGGAAAGGACTTTTTGTGTGCTGTAACCCGTTATTTCAACCAAGCTAACTTAACCTCATCGGGAGCTTTCATTCTATCGGCTAAGCGCATGTATCGATCAGAAAGGTTGGCTAAATAATCTTGCGCTTTTGCCGCCACATCATTTAGGCCAGTGATCGCTTCAATTTTCCAAAGGTCAACCAAATGCTCAATGATCCGAGCGTAATCCCAACCTGTATAAATTCCTACTTTCTGAGTGACCGCTGAGAATTGGGTGAATAGTGAAGGATTAGATCCTCCTTCTCCCATCATTACTGCTGGCATCACAATCTGCTTTCTCATTAATTTTTCAAAAGCAACCATTGCTCCACTAGGATCGATGTCAAATATTGCTGACATAAAGCTCTTATAGGCCTTTTCATGTCTTGCTTCATCTCCTGCGATTTGTTTACAGATTCTTCCAAGTACAGGATCACCTGCAATGTCTGCGAGTTTCCCCGTATTTACATGGGAGATTTTTGTGGCTCTTTCTTGAAAGGAAGTATAAACGATCGCCTGATAAGGATCTCCTCCAGTATTAGGGTCAAATCCATTTGCTAATAATCTATGGATTGTTTGCTCTACAGCTTTCATATCCACTCTTCCCGTCATATAGAGATATTTGTTAAGAAGATCACCGTGTCGGTTCTCCTCAGCAGTCCAAGATTTGGACCAACGAACCCAGCCTGATGGTGAGAAAAGTGATCTTTCTGGATTTATTCCTTCCAAAAGATTGAAGTAAGTCTGGTAACTTGGCAATGCTTCTTCAGTAATCATATTGCCGACCAAGGAAGTCAATATCGTATCAGGAATGCCTTCTGATCTTTTTTGCAACAGTTTTATTTGGTCGTGGATATCTGGGTCTCCAAAATCTGGCAGGAAATCTGACGGTTGCCAGCACTTGTCCGGATCTAACAAAATATTATCAACAGCCTCCCCGACTAAACCGTCAAGCTGAGAGATTACTTCAATATTTTTTTCTAATTCGTAATTTATCGGCTTTGCCATAATCAATAGTTTTATAATCTTTTTGAGAAATTTCGACCAAAATCGTTCCCGTTGGATTGTTTTAAAGATAGTCACAAAATTCTGTTTCTATTTTTCAAAATTTTCATTTCACTTCTTCTATCCTTTAAACGGTCTCATAACCAGATAAATTCATTCTTGTTTAAATTAGAAAATTGTGCTTGAGGTAAACAGGGAAAGTAATTATGCCAAAATTTTACCGTATTACATGTGATATATTGACGATAAAGCCCTGTTAAATTTAATGATTGTAGATTATTATTTGGAAAATATTACATTTTGAAGTTTATTCTACATCTCAAATTTTGAAATTAATCATGAGTAAAATTCTGGTGGTGGGAAGTAGTAATACCGATATGGTCGTGAAATCTCCAAAGATTCCAAGGCCTGGAGAGACTGTTTTGGGAGGGGAGTTTTTTTCATTTGCAGGAGGCAAAGGTGCTAATCAAGCTGTAGCAGCTGCAAAACTAGGTGGCGCAGTCACTTTTTTAGCGAAACTTGGCGCGGATGAACTTGGAAAAAATGCCATCAAGGGATTTGAGAGGGTTGGAATTAATACAAATTCAATTCTAATCGAGCCCAACTCACATTCTGGGGTGGCATTAATATTAGTCGATTCATTTGGTGAAAACTGTATTTCTGTTGCATCTGGTGCTAATAACTTCATTTCTCCACATGATATAGTTGGTGCGAAATCTATTATCCAAGAGTCAAGATTTGTACTTACTCAGTTGGAAATCCCTATGGAAGCGGTTGAGAAACTGGGGGAAATGGCAGAACAGTTGGAAGTAGCTATGGTCTTAAATCCAGCGCCCGCTCGAGAACTTTCGGATCTACTTTTTAAGCGATTATATTTAATTACCCCAAATGAAACGGAAGCAGAAATGCTAACAGGGATTAAAGTTGAGGATGAAAATTCTGCTTTTTCTGCAGCCAAATTTCTGAAAGAAAAAGGGGTCAAAAATGTAATTATCACCATGGGAGCAAAGGGTGCTTTTTTTCTTACAGATAATGAAAGCGGTCTTATTCCGGCAGAAAAAGTAAAAGTAGTGGACACCACAGCTGCTGGCGACACCTTCAATGGAGCACTGGTCGTGGCTCTTTCCGAAGGAAAAGACATAAAAGATGCAATCAAATTTGCCAATCGGGCAGCAGCGATCTCTGTGACAATTATGGGCGCACAAGATTCGCAACCATTTCGAAATCAATTAGATTAGGCTTTTAAAAATCAAACTATGTTTATTCCAGCTACTTATTCATTTGCAGTTGTACTCTGCTTGATCACAATGATCTGCTGGGGCTCATGGGCTAATACACAGAAATTGGCTTCTAAATCCTGGCCATTTCCACTTTTTTATTGGGATTACTCGCTGGGAATTATTTTATTATCTCTCGTTTTCGGGTTAACACTCGGGAGTACCGGAGAGGAAGGAAGAGCATTTCTTGATGATTTGGTTCAGGCAGATTCTGGCTCGATTGGATCAGCCTTTTTGGGAGGGATCATTTTTAACTTGGCTAATCTTCTAATTGTCGCTGCTATTGATATTGCTGGAATGGCAGTTGCTTTTCCAGTAGGTATTGGGATTGCATTGGTATTGGGTGTGTTGGTCAATTATCTGGCGGCGCCTGTGGGGGATCCTTTAATTTTACTTATTGGGGTGACTTTTGTCGTCTTAGCTATACTTTTGGACGCACTTGCCTATCGCAAGTTGGCTACAGGAAAAGCTCAAACTCCTTCTAAAGGAATTATTCTATCAATTGCCGGAGGGGTATTAATGGGGTTTTTCTACCGATTTGTAGCCGCCTCTATTTCTGAGGATTTTACCAACCCTGAGGTGGGGCTAATGACACCTTATGCGGCTGTTTTTATTTTTTCTTTGGGGATTTTTGCTTCTAATTTCTTTTGGAATAGCTTTTTTATGTACAAGCCCTTTCAGGGAAGAGCGGTGAGTTATTCCGATTATCTCAAAATTGGAACTCCGAAACTGCATCTAATAGGGGTTTTGGGCGGATCTATTTGGTGTTTGGGAATGGTTTTTAGCGTGATTGCCGGTGAAAAGGCTGGCTTTGCAATTTCGTATGGATTGGGTCAAGGGGCTACCATGGTTGCGGCAGCTTGGGGAGTATTTGTCTGGAAGGAATTTAAGTCTGCACCCAAAGGGACAAACACGCTTGTTTTCCTGATGTTCTTTTCATTTTTAGTCGGCTTATCCCTGATCATTTATTCCAGATTTGCATAAAAAAAGCCTCCAACTTGGTTGGAGGCTAGAAAATGTATTAGTGAATAAATCAATAATCAAGTTTGTAAGCAGCAACTTTATTTTTGTAGAAAGTCGGTACGTAAATCACTTGGTCAGCCGCATTATATCCAATATCTGCAGTGTTTGATTCGGCAGCCTTTGTGTCGAGCATCAATGTTTCGCCTTCTGTCGTCGCAAACCAAATCTCTCCTTGCCATCTTGAGGCAACGAAGTTTCCTTCTCCCAAGATGACCAAACCATCTCCTCCAGTCACTGTACTATTCAAGATAGTAGTCGTGCCATCTGCATTCCATTTCTTCATTCCTGATGCATCAAGACCATAAATAGTTCCGTCACTTGAAACAGCAATTCCGTTGATGGATTCATTTCCCTCAGAAATAGTAGAAACTACTCCACCATCCAAGAGGTGAACTTTCCCGGTATTCATATCCGTGAAATATACCATGCCGTCGTGTGTATCAGTGTCATTGAGGAATTGAGCCCCTTCAACTTTATACTTCTTGTTGATTTTCGCAGTTGCGATATCGATCTCGACAAGTTCATCAATGTCGGTTACGTAAAGCATTCCATTTGCTATGCCCATTCCTTTTGGAGCGTTAAGGCCTGTGATCCAGTTTTGGTTTACAATGCTTCCATCTTTTCCAATAATAGAAATAGAGCCCTTGCCATCTTTTCCGACAAGATCTCCTTCAATATTGGCAACATAGATTGTACCTGTTGCAGCATCAAATAACACTGACTCATTGGTAATCAAAGTCTCGGGCGTCTCCCAAAGTAAGGTCAATGTTGGAGTTTTTACATCTTCCACAATGGCCAAATCTTCAATCACTTCTTCAGTTTTCTGAGGTCCACATGCAGCTAGGATTCCAGCTGATAATGCCAAAAGGCTAAATTTTAAAGTAGTTTTTATCATGTTAATTTTTTGTTAAAGTCCAATTCTGTTGGTTAAAATTATTTGGGGCGGATTCTTTTAATCGATCTTCTATTTTATCTAAATACATCGTGTTGTACCGAAGTCTAGTGATATAGTTAGGTAGTGTAGGATCTCCATTCCAGCAATGCTCGGCCCGATCGCCATAGGCAACTTCGCCATTGTAATAAGGGTTTTGAGTTTGCTCTAAAAATTCCTCAGTCAAATATACTGCATTGTTCAGATAGTAATTATCCATGTCCCCGCAATAGATATTGACTTTTCCTTCCAGTTTTGGCCCCAAAGTCTCCCAATCTCGCTCCATGATGTAGCGAAGGTCATAATTTTCTTTCCAATATGCGGCGACTTCCGGATCAATTTTCCCAGAGTATTTGTCCCAAATTGGTTTAGGATACCCATCGTCTCCAACGGGAGAATAGACTGCTTGCCAAATGTCAAATTGCTCACCTGATCGAGTTTTAGTGCCACCAATTGCAAGCTCTCGGTGATTCATATCCTTAAGCATAGCGTCGATATGTCCTAAATAATTCCGGTGACCAGGACGAAGTGTTTTTCGGAATTCGCCTTCTTGGTAGTAGGCATTCTCATCGTTATAAATATCCACTGAGGTAAAGGCCCGAAAGTCTATCGGATCGGGACAAGCTGCAAAGCAGCCATTGTATTCGTCAGGATATTTCACCTGCACTGCCAATGCTTCCCAACCCCCTGTGGATCCTCCATATAGAAAGCGAGCCCAGCCCTCGCCAATTCCTCTAAACTCTTTCTCAATATGAGGAATCAACTCATAAGTAATCGCATCTCCGTAGGGACCAATATTTTCTGAATTTACAGCATAGCTATCGTCGTAGAATGGGTTAGCATGCTGAATCTCGATAGCGATAAATCGCTTGAAATCTGGAGAAATCCACTTTTGGTAGAAATCATAAGCTTCCTGCTGCTCCATTTTGGCATAGCCATAGATCCCGAATCTAGCGCTGTAATCATCTTCCCCAAGTTCAGGGTCTGGAGGGATAGTTCTGAACCCGCCAAAATCATTAGGAAAGTGGCCATGAAAAACCATGAGTGGATAATAGTCATATTTATTATCTTCGAATCCTTCTGGTAGCAGCACGTGTGCTCCTATGTACATGTCTCTTCCCCAAAATTTGGAAAGAAGCTCCGACTTGATTTTAATATGCTTGATGTATTTGGTGTCGGCTTTTTCTTCGATTGGAGGGATAATTTGATCGATCATCAATTCAATTTTACCTCCTTTTTTCAGATTGATTTTAATTGGAGTGCTGAAGATATTTCCAGGAGTTCGAGCCCATTGTCTTCCCTCGCCTTGATCCATTGCCAATTTTACGGTATGTCCATCCGAACGATTAAAGGTTTCATATTTGATAATGTATGCTTGTACCGAGTAATCTCCATCGGGAAGGCTATCCAATGATTCGATAGGGTAGCCAAAGCTTTTGGTATCAAAGCTCAATTTCTCACCGGGAGTGTAGTTTTCAAGATCCATCCCAAATACTTGAGCAGTAGACACATTGTCTGACACCCCAAATCTTGGCTCGGTGCTCTCATCTTTTGAAAAAATTAGTAACAATCGTCCATCGGATAGTTCCTCACTAAGCGCTGGAGCTATCGAGACTTGGATATTCTTGGATGGAGAAGTACACGATCCTGATAGGATTAGGAAGGTGATGATAGTGTAAAAATGTTTCATAAGGCGCGTGGTTTTCAACTTGAATTTACAAATTATGATTGAATCCTTGGGGATAAGGGGATTATTTAAACCGAGTTAAAACGATGTCCTAAACCTTTTATGGATTTTCTTCAACTTCCAGCGGAAAAGCTTCTATCTTAAAATCTTCAAAAACCACTAGCTATGAAAAAATATTTGCCTTTAGTTTTAATTGCAGCATTAGGCTTTGCCTGTCAGGCTCCAGAACCTGAGCCAATCGACTATACCTCGATGACTGATGCGGAGCGATTGGAAGCAGCAACAGAAATCGCCCGGACTACTATTATGGTAGATGGTCACGTAGATCTTCCGTATCGTATGAAAGTCGGAGGGTTTACACTTCAGAGAGAAATACTGGATGTTTCTGTGCGCACAGATGGAGGGAATTTTGATTACCCTCGAACAAAGGAAGGTGGATTAGATGCCCCTTTTATGTCTATTTATATTCCGGCTGGAAATCAGGGTACTCCTGGCGCCTCCAAAGCCTTAGCCGATTCCCTGATATTGATGACGGAGCGGATTGCCAGTACCTATCCAGATAAATTTGCCATGGCTTATAGCCCTGCAGACATCGAGGCTAACTTTGCAAAAGGTCTCGTCTCACTTCCCATGGGAATGGAAAATGGATCAGGACTAGAGGATGATCTGGCAAACGTGGGGTATTTCCAGAAACGTGGAATTCGATACATCACGCTGACTCACGGGAAAGATAATCTGATTGGTGACGCCAGTTACGATACAACAGGAACCCATGGAGGCCTAAGCGAATATGGTGAGCAAGTAGTGAAGGAAATGAATCGAGTTGGAATCATGGTCGATTTGTCCCATGTATCTGACAACACATTCAGAGATGCCTTAGCAATCACCAAAGCACCAATCATCGCTTCGCACTCTTCAGTCCGTAAGTTTACTCCGGGTTTTGAGCGAAATATGAGCGACGAGTTGATTCAAGGGATGGCCAAAAACGGCGGAGTGATGATGATCAACTTTGGGGGGACGTTTATTGATTCTGCTTATGCAGCAGGTTCTACCAAAGTTCGTGAGCACCTTGTAAACTATATGGCAGAAAATAATCTGAGTAGAACAGACTCCGTTTTTGAAGCCTACGCGGCAGCCTATGCTGCGGCCAATAATCCTTTTCCCACCGTCCAGCGTGTAGCAGATCACATTGATCATGTGAAAAATTTGGTTGGAGTTGATTATGTAGGCTTAGGGTCAGATTTTGATGGAGTAGGAGATTCCTTGCCAACGGGATTAAAAGATGTGTCGATGTATCCTAACTTGATCGCAGAGCTTCTCAAGAGAGGCTATTCCAAAGAAGATATCGAAAAGATTTGCTACAAAAATGTGTTCCGAGTTTGGAAGGCAGTGGAGGATTATGCAACTGCACAGCAGTAATTCAACTTTTTATATTCAGAAATTTAACCCCATGCTTATCTAAGCATGGGGTTCTTTTTTTTAGCTTTTTGGAATCTTTTGTAAGCACAATTCAAAAACCGAATTTTATTTTAATCAAGTGTGATAGTTTGACTGCCACCTAAATAAGCCTATATACTTCTCTCTTATCAGGAGAATGCCGAGCGATTGACTATGGAATGGTTGGACGTGGCTCGCTATGTTAAGTTTCAATTTCGCTTTGGCAGGAGCTAAAAAAGAAAGAAATTATAAAGAATATTATAGAGCCTGAAGGTTTCACTTTTCGGGAGAGTTTTAAGGAAATGAATCGATTGAAATCAAGGTTATTAAGATACAAATGTTAACTTTAAGTAGCGCAATCTTTAATATATGAATCTACTTTTGCAGGCTGACTCCACACTATTTTAGGTCGATTCCATTCCCTCGCTGTTCATTTGCCTATAGGGTTTCTGGTTCTTGCAGCTATACTTTATATCATTTCAAGAATCATAAGAAATGAATCAGTGCTAAAGCCATTACCACTAATTCTTTTTTTGGCGCTCTGGGGGCAATAGCTTCGGTGGTTTTGGGCTGGTTCTTGTCTGAGGAGGGAGGTTATGCTGAAGACATATTATTTTGGCATCAATGGTGGGGAATTACAGTTGCTGTTTTTGGATCGCAGGTGTTTTCAAGAGAATGGAAGTTGGCGACTCACTTCAAAAAGAAAATCCAAAACTACAGATTGACTTAGGCCTGAAGGAAAGATTGATTGGATCTAAGATTGCTAAAGGGACAGAGTAAAGTCCAATGCATATATTAGGCTGAGCTCGGAATCAGGAGTTTCAAGTTTTAATACTCTTTCTATGGGCGTATTTCTACTGTCAAAAATTCCGAATTTTTCTTAAAAACGATTGGTTTTCAGTCATTATGGCTGTAATAATGCTGTTGGAGGTGGATTTGATGATAAGCCTGAAAGGAAGTGAGGCGCTGAATTTGGGGGTTAAGATTGAGTCTGCTTTTCAACACTACCACTTTCAAATCTTGTAAATAACCACTATTCATAGATGAACTTTAATCAATTTACCATCAAATCTCAAGAAGCAATCCAAAAGGCTATGGAGTTGGCTTCGGCAGCTGGGCAACCTAATATTGAACCGGCTCACTTACTTAAAGGAATACTTATTGAGGACGAAAATGTAACTGGGTTTCTTTTCAAAAAACTTGGGACAAACTCCCAACTCATCTCCCAGAAATTGGATGAGCAACTTGCTACTTTCCCTAAAGTAAGTGGAGGGCAGCAACCTTATCTTTCCTCATACGCTAATCAGGTACTCACCAAAGCCAAGGATTATTTAAAGACTTTCGGTGATGAATTTGTTGCGATCGAGCATTTGATTCTTGCGATTTTAGCTGGGTCAGATGCCACTGCGCAATTGTTAAAAAATCATGGATTGAATGAGAAATCACTGATCGAGGCAATTAAAGAACTTAGAAAAGGAAATAAAGTGACCGACCAAAACGCAGAAAGCAAATACCAAGCTTTGGAGAAATACTCCAAAAACCTAAATGAGATGGCCAAAAAGGGGAAAATAGACCCGGTCATCGGCAGAGATGAAGAGATACGAAGGGTCCTTCAGATTCTAGCGCGGAGAACAAAAAATAACCCCATTCTTTTGGGTGAGCCAGGTGTGGGAAAAACTGCCATAGTAGAGGGGCTCGCTCAGCGGATTGTTTCTGGTGATGTGCCTGAAAACCTGAAATCTAAAACTTTGATTTCCCTTGATATGGGTTTGCTCATCGCAGGAGCAAAATATAAGGGGGAATTCGAAGAACGATTGAAGGCGGTAATCAAAGAAGTGACTGATGCAGAAGGGGAGATAATTCTATTCATTGATGAGATCCACACTTTAATAGGTGCAGGAGGTGGAGGAGAAGGTGCCATGGATGCAGCCAACTTGCTTAAACCGGCTTTGGCCCGAGGTGAACTTCATGCAATCGGCGCAACTACCCTAAAAGAATACCAGAAATACATCGAAAAAGACAAAGCATTAGAGCGTAGGTTTCAATCCGTCATCGTGGATGAGCCGGATGCTGCAGATGCGATTTCTATCCTTCGAGGTATCAAGGATAAGTATGAATTGCATCACGGAGTTAGAATCAAAGATGATGCGGTGATTGCTGCTGTGGAGCTTTCACAGCGCTATATTTCCGATCGATTCTTGCCTGATAAAGCAATCGACTTGATGGATGAGGCGGCAGCCAAGCTGAGAATGGAGATCGATTCGCTACCTCAGGAATTAGATGAGATGAATCGTCGAATCATGCAGTTGGAGATTGAACGCGAAGCTATTCGAAGAGAAAAAAACAAGGATAAAGAAGTTGTTCTCAGTAAAGAAATTGCTGAACTATCCGAAAAACGCGATAGTGTGAAGGCCAAATGGGAGAGTGAGAAGGCTGTGATTATGGGAATTCAGCGTGAAAAAGAAGCGATTGAAAAACTCAAATTAGAGGCTGAGCAAGCTGAGCGGGCTGGAGATTTTGGAAAAGTAGCCGAAATCAGATACGGGAAAATCGTAGAAGCTGAAAAGAAATTGGATTCTTTCAAATCTCAGTTGGCAGAGATGCAAGCAGGATCTCCATTGCTCAAAGAAGAAGTGGACCAGGAAGATATCGCTGCGGTGGTCTCTAAATGGACCGGAATTCCGATGAACAAAATGATTCAATCCGAGCGGGAGAAATTACTCCACTTGGAAGACGAATTAGGAAAGCGGGTTGCTGGCCAAAAAGAAGCAATCACAGCGCTATCTGATGCGGTAAGAAGAAGTAGGGCAGGATTGCAGGACCCAAAGCGGCCAATTGGTAGCTTTATCTTCATGGGTACAACTGGAGTGGGTAAGACTGAGCTTGCGAAAGCCTTAGCTGAATACCTCTTCAATGATGATAATGCCATGGTGCGAATCGACATGTCTGAGTACCAGGAACGTCATTCCGTCAGTCGTTTGGTAGGAGCGCCTCCTGGCTATGTGGGTTATGATGAAGGTGGACAGCTTACAGAGGCGGTGCGAAGAAGGCCATACTCCGTCATCCTTTTGGATGAGATTGAAAAAGCCCATTCAGATGTATTTAACATTCTCCTGCAAGTACTTGACGATGGTCGGTTGACGGACAATAAAGGTCGAATTGCAAACTTTAAGAATACGATCATCATTTTGACCACGAATATCGGGTCACACCTGATTCAGGAGCGATTTGCTGAAATGGAAGATTGGAACAGAGAAGAAATTCTAGAGAGGACCAAAGAGGAAGTTTATGATTTGCTGAAAAAATCTGTAAAACCTGAATTCCTAAACCGAATCGATGAGACGATTATGTTTGAACCATTAGGAAAAGAGGTGATCCGAAAGATTGTCGATATCCAATGGAGAGAGATTCAGAAACGATTAGCTGAAGCAAATATAGAAATCGATGCTACTAAAGAGGTCTTGGATTACTTGGGAGAAGTTGGGTTTGATCCAAATTTTGGGGCTAGACCACTCAAGCGGACCATGCAGCGATTAGTGTTGAATGAGCTTTCGAAGCAAATTCTATCAGGCTATATCAAAAATGATTCGGCAGTCTTGGTGGATTTGGATGCAGATAATCAGGTGTATTTCAAGAATGTAGGAGCTGAAATTGAAATAGAAAAATAAGCTTTGTGCTCGCCTACAGTTTGGTGGGAAATGGGTGAAACCCTTGAGGTCTTGGAGATCTCGAGGGTTTTTTTGTAACTGACTGAATTAATATTAGTGCCGTCAGTATACTGACGCAATTAATATTAATTCAGTCAGTGGAGATTAATTGAACTCAAAGCCTTTTTTAGAGTTAATAAAATAAAAAATGAAATGCTCGAACACTTTTTCCAATGCCCTCATTGCTTTGAAGAGATTTCAATGTTAGTTGATCCTTCTGTCCGTAGACAAGAATATGTGGAGGATTGTGAAGTGTGCTGTAATCCTATCTTGGTTCAAGTGGAAATCGAAGAAGGAGAGATCGTTATTTTTGAAGCTCAATCTCTTGAACAATAATGTTATTTAATTCCCAAAACTCGCTTTCTGAAATCTGGGCTATACTTTCGCATGAGCTTCATCGGGGAGCTCTGGATTCCAAACATCCCTTTCGCTATGTCACTTTGGCCACGAGAGGCGAAGATGCTCCGGAGCAGCGAATGGTTGTGCTGCGTAAAATGGATGAGGACTTGAATTTTTATTTCTTCACCGATTCCCGAACGGCTAAAGTCACCCAAATTCAGGAGGACTCGAATGCTGAATTTTTAGTCTATCATCCTGGGAAGCGAACTCAAATCCGGGTAAAAGGAAGGCTTCACATTCATCATCAAGATGAACTCAGTCAAGAAATGTGGAAACGGGTACAAGGAGATGCCCAAAAAGCTTACAATTCAACCCTCTCACCCGGAACAGAAATTGCAGATCCTGACCTCGCCTATGATTGGCCAGCAGAACTGGATGACCACTTTTTTGCAGTCCTGCAATTCATTCCTGAAACCGTCGAAGCCTTGCAATTGAATGGTCTGACTCATGTCCGGGTCAGTTTTTCAAAAAGTGGCGCTGATTGGAATGGGAAGTGGTTGGCACCTTGAAATTGGGAGTGCTTTCGGTAGGATCTTGATTTTAGCTTTTTCAAATGGCTTTCCTTAAATTCCTGAACCAATCAACCTTTTATCCAAATGAAAATTTTACTTAGAGCCAGTTTGGCGATGCTGCTGGCTTTTGGCTTTTCAACTCTTTGTTTTTCCCAAAAAGCCAAAAAATCAAGCACCGAAGAACTTAAATCAACCTTCGATACTGCGCTTTATAATGCGATGGAATTCCGACTAGTCGGTCCTTTCCGTGGAGGTA
>CAWUWQ010000393.1:0-7349 GCA_963926065.1 uncultured Algoriphagus sp. | reverse complement strand
CAGCTTTGAAAGAAAAAGCTGGTCTAAGCGGTAAAAAGTGGGATGTGGCGATGAAAGGACTTACTGGAAAGGGAGTCGCTAAAGTGACTAAAGATGGGGATGCAATTACAGTGTCTCTTGTAGATTAATACTTGTAGCGTTTAGATATTGAAAACCGAGCTGAGAGGCTCGGTTTTTTTTTGTTAAAAATTGGAAGTTGAAATTTTCTGGAGATAACCTTCCATTTCCCTATCTTAGAAATCAAAGCTATTCCCTATGCCCAAATACACTCTTCATATCAATGGTTCTGAGAAAGTAGTTGATGCTGAACCCGAAACACCATTGCTTTATGTGCTTCGAGATTACCTTGAACTCAATGGGCCGAAGTTTGGCTGTGGACTATCACAATGTGGAAGTTGTATGGTGCTAGTGGATGGAAATGCAGTGACTAGTTGTATCAGATCTGTTGCTTCTATAGGTGATTCTAAGGTAATCACGCTGGAAGGGCTGGCAAGTGAAAACGGAAAATTGAATCCAGTCCAAGAGGCATTTGTAGAAGAACAGGCTGCCCAGTGTGGCTATTGTCTGAATGGAATGGTGATGGCCTCCGTAGGGTTGTTAAATAAAAATCCCAATCCAGGTGAGGAGGAAATTAAGGACGCTTTGCAAATGAATTTGTGTCGTTGCAGTACACATACACGAATTATTAAGGCGATCAAAAGAGCTGCAAAAAACCAATAAGGACCATGATCGATCTACCCAAAACCTCTAGAAGAAAATTTCTTCGAAATATAGGCTATCTCAGTGTTGGTTTTCCTTTGCTAAATTCTTGTTTCGGTAAACAGGATCCAACTGTCGCTGCCCGGATGAATTACAATGGTGACTTTCCCGGGAGCATGCGTAATGCTTCCAAAGTGAACGCTTGGCTTCAGGTTTTGGAAGATGGTCGAGTGATGGTTTTTTCGGGAAAAGTGGAATTGGGTCAGGGAATCCGAATGGCTATCTGTCAGGTAGCAGCTGAGGAGTTGGATCTAGAATTAGATCAAGTAGAAGTTCACCTAGCGGAAACAGGCTTGACTCCCGATGAAGGCTATACCGCAGGAAGTGGCTCGATATCAAATAGTGCCATGTCTGTTCGATATGCAGCAGCTACTGCCAGACAAAAACTATTGGAATTGGCAAGCATTAAACTGAATGCCCCAGTTGAAGACCTGATTTTTTACAATGGAAAAGTAAAAACAAAAACGAGTAATCAGTCATTGAATTTTGCAGAAATACTGGATGGAGATCAGATCGATATGGAAGTCACTGCTCCTGTTCCGTTAAAAGTTAATACTGAATATCGGTATGTAGGTAAACCTATTCCCCGAACGGAAATTGAAAAAATGGTTCGAGCTGAAGCATATTATATTCAGGATATGAGATTTCCAGGCATGGTTCATGCGCGGGTTTTGAGACCGAAAGGATACCTTTCAAAGTTGATGAAATTGGATGAAAGTGGATTGTTAGCAGAAGTTTCCGGAGTCATTAAAACCGTCATCAACGGTAGCTTTGTTGGAGTGATTACCGAACGAGAATATCAAGCAGTAAAAGCCGTAGGGTTTTTAAGAAATCATTCAGAATGGACTTCAGGCCCTTTATTTCCTGATCAAAAAGATATTTACACTCATATTAAGTCTATAGCAGACCATGCCCAAAGCATCAGAAATGATGGGAATGTAAGTGAGGGATTTAATAGTACGGAGACATTCAAATCTGCTTATACAAAACCTTATTTAAAACATGGATCTATGGGGCCTGCTTGTGGAATTGCCATGTATGATGGAGAGATCCTTCATATTTGGTCACATAGTCAGGGTATTTATCCCATGCGCAGCGCTATTGCTAGCATGCTCAAAATGGATAAAGAAAAAATCCATGTGATCGCAGTTCCCGGAGCAGGTTGCTTTGGGCATAGTACTGCAGATGATGCCGCTGCGGATGCGGCAATTCTCGCTTTGAATTATCCCAGTAAGCATATTCGAGTTCAATGGTCTAGAGAAGATGAGCATGCATGGGACCCCTTTGGGTCGGCCATGATCATGGAATTAGAGGCAAGTTTGGGCGAGGATGGAAAGATCAAAGCCTGGAAATCGGACGTGTGGACCGACTCTCATAGCATGCGGCCAAATAATGATCCTGCAACGCTTTTGGATACTAGGTATTTGGAAGACCCAATTGAATTAGAATCCAGAGGGTATTTGGCCGGTGGCCATAGAAATGCTGATCCCTATTACAGCATTCCAAACATGCAAGTGAATGCCCATTTCTTTGATGGTCCCTTACGGGTTTCTTCTTTGAGAAGTCTGGGTTCGTACACCACCATTTTTTCGATTGAGTCATTTATGGATGCACTTGCTGAAAAGGCAGGAAAAGATCCTTTGGAATTTCGTTTAGCCCATTTGGAAGACGAAAGGGCAATTGCGGTAGTAACTAAAATCAGAGAAATGTGTAGCTCTGAAATTTTAAATGAAGGAGAAGGGATTGGCTTTGCTTTTTCCCGCTATAAAAATACAGCAGCTTATTCCACCGTAGCTGCTAAAGTTTGGGTGGACAAGTCTACAGGAATTGTCCAGATCAAGAAAATGTGGGCTGCCGTAGATGTTGGAGAAATTATCAATTTGGATGGGATTACAAACCAGATCGAAGGGGGAATGATTCAAGCTGCCAGTTGGACACTAAAAGAGCAAGTTACTTTTGATCAAAAGGGAATAACGAGCACAGATTGGGCGAGCTATCCAATTTTCCGGTTTAATGAAATTCCTGAAGTGGAGGTAGCAATGATTAATCGACTAGATAAACCTGCTGAAGGAGGAGGAGAAGTTTCCATGCCGCCAACAGGAGCTGCAATTGCAAATGCGGTTTATAATGCCTCCGGTAAGCGGATTTACGATTTGCCTATTACAGCTGAAAAGATAAAATCCACCTGAACCTAAGTTTGGATAACCTCCTATTTGAATAATCAAAAGACTCACTGAACCCCCCTTTTTCACCAAAATGAAACACCTGCTTCTGTAATTTTGATTTACTGTTATCAATATTTCCTCAGACCTTTAATTTTTCTTTCGCTATTTTAAAAAAAACATGTATCAATCACTTTCTTGGTCAAATCTTTCAATAGATCCACCTCGAGTTGAATACTAAGTAGGTAATTAAAGTATCATCTTTATAAGAGATTAAGAAAATTGATTTCTATTAGGGAATAAATTGGACCGAAATTCCCAATAAATACTCAAAATCTAAAAGCTAAAAACTGATCTTCCTATGAAAACTCTCAGAGACTTACTTAACCTTTGTACGGTATTTACTCTTTTGGCCTTAAGTGCTTGTGCAATCAATCCTGTCACAGGAAAAAAGCAATTTGTTTTGATGTCTGAAGCCCAGGAAGTTGCTATGGGTCAACAGTCAGACCCTGAAATTATTGCCTTTTTTGGTCTTTATGAAAATCCAGAACTCCAAGAATTTATCACTGAAAAGGGAAATGAAATGACGGCAATCTCACATCGTCCAAAATTGGCCTATGAGTTCAAGATTGTGGATTCACCTGTGATTAATGCCTTTGCGGTGCCAGGTGGGTTTGTCTATTTTACCCGTGGTATTATGGCACATTTCAATAATGAAGCCGAGTTTGCAGGAGTACTGGGTCATGAGATAGGGCACGTTACCGCTAGGCATTCAGTGATACAGCAGCGAAACCAGATTTTAGGTCAAATAGGACTCCTGGCAGGAATCATTTTAGTCCCTCAGCTCAGTGAATTTGTAGAGCCATTGTCTCAGGGAATGCAGTTGGCTTTATTGCAATTCGGAAGAGACGCGGAGCGTCAATCGGATAAATTAGGTGTGGATTATTCTTCTCAAATTGGGTACGATGCAACTGAGATGGCAGACTTTTTCGAAACCCTAGAAAGACAGCAGACTAATACTGGAGCAGATGAAATTCCACCGTTTCTCTCGACTCACCCTTCCCCTGAAGAAAGAAATGCCACTGTCGAAAACCTAGCGTTGGAATGGCAACGAAAATCTAAAATGACTGAATTTGCAGTAAACCGAGATAGTTACCTGAGGGAAATAGAAGGGCTTATTGTAGGAGAGGATCCAAAGCAAGGATTTGTGGAGAATAGCACCTTTTATCATCCTGTGCTGAAAATTCAGTTCCCTATCCCTACCTCTTGGAAGAATCAAAACACTCCTCAGCAATTTCAAATGGCTCCAAATGAGGGAGATGCCGTTATGATTCTCACTTTAACTCCTGGAGCAACATTAGAAGAAGCTGCTAATGTGGTTTTGGAAAAGTACAACTTGACAATGGTCGAATCCAAGAAGGAAACTATTAATGGAATGCCTGCTGTAATCATGATAGCCGATCAGAAGCAGGAAACAACCACTACTCGTGTTCTTTCATCTCTTATTCAGTTTGAAGGAAATATTTATAGCTTGATGGGGGTGTCGGACCTTTCGAATTTTGGCTCGTATCAGCCAGTTTTCTTAAATACCATCCGGAATTTCAAGGAATTAAGAGATTCTGAAAAACTAAATCGTAAACCATATATTATTAAGATCAAAACTGTTCCACAGCAGATGACATTGCAGGCAGCTTTTCAGGAATTTGGCATGCCAGCCGATCGGTTTGAAGAACTCTCCTTGCTAAATGGGATGCATTTGACTGATCAATTAAGCAAGGGCATGCTGATCAAAGTCGTCGGAAAATAATTTGGAAAGTGTCAAAGATACCACAGGGACCTAATTAGATCGTATTATTAAAGTGTTTTAACAAAAAAAACAGGCTTTTAAGCCTGGTTTTTTTGTTAAATGAATTTAAACTCAATTTACTTTTTCTCTTTTTCAGCATAGCCAAAGACTTTTTGAAGCAAGGCTGATTTTCGAGCAGAAACCTGCTCACGGATTTTCAATTCTTCTTTAGCAATCTCCACAAATAGCCCGTCAATTGCTTTTTGGGTGACATAGGCAGTCAGATCTGTATTGACCTTTTTTACAAACGGAACCTTATTATAGCGAGAGGTAGCATCTTCCCAATATTTGGTAGCATCGACTTTTTTCAGACTTTGGTCGATAACAGGCGAAAAGACTGTATTCAAACTATCACTAGTGGTTTTGGAGAAATATTGGGTAGCAGCATTGTTTTCTCCCAAAAGAATGTTTTTGACATCCTGAATGCTCATTTGCTTGATCGCACTTTCAAAGATCGGCTTAGCCTGTATCGCAGCATCTTCAGCTGCTCGATTGACACTGACCACGACTTGATCGACCATTGATCCCAAGCCCAATGATCGAAGCGTACTTTCGATTTGTTTTGCCTCAGGAGGAAAGAGGATTTTTACATCCAAATTGCTCAGATATCCATCCTTGAGGTGAAGTCTTTCGGAACTGATTCCCGTGGCTTGCTCCAAGGCTTCTTTCAATGCTGAGTTGATTTCTGTATTTGATGGGCTTAGGATTGATTGTGACATGGCATCCGTAATCTGGGTGACTGTTGCACAACCGGTGAGTAATAGATAGCCGGTTAAAGTAAGTAGGCGAGTTATTCGTTTGATCATGGTTTTTTAGATAGTTAATATAAGAGGCTTTTTGTTTCAGTATGACTTACGCAAGGTAGGATGAAATAGATGGGCTTAGATTTGCTTGTCTCTTTTCCGTATGATCAATAAATAAATCATAATTGACTAATTTTTATACAATAGAAGACTTTTCAAGTTTCAAATTGAACTGATTTTAGACAAAATAATGTCTTAATACTCAATAGTGATGAAATAATTATCGTGTAAATTTTTTAATAACTGGTATTATCATTAGAAAAATGATAATTTATCAGATAAAATCATGCAAATACCTTAATCAAATGAATCTCAGACTCAATTCAGAATTCGGAACACTCAAGGCGGTTTTGATGCATCGCCCAGGTAAGGAGATAGATCGCCTTACCCCATACAATAAGGAGTATTTGCTATTTGATGATGTGCCATATCTTGAAGCTTTGCAGCAGGAGCATGATACCTTTTCTAGTCTAATCAAATCTTCTACTGGGGCGATGGTTTATCAGTTGAGAGAGCTTTTGATTCGAGTCCTATATGATCAGCAGATTCTACTCAGATTGATGCAAAATGCGCTTCAAAGATCCGGGTTATCACATTTGGCAGAGGCAATTTTGGAGCGATATTCTACAGCAGAATGTGCGATTATTTTGACAGGAGGACTGAAAATTCATGAATTGAAGCGCAAGATTCCGAATCTTAATCCAGGCGAATTGATGGATTATGCTTTTGCGATTTCACCTTGCCCCAACTTGTATTTCCAACGGGACCCGATGGCGGTTACTCCTGGAGGAATTATTTTTTCCAGTATGAAAATGGAAGGCCGTCAGCGGGAAGCGGATTTACTTCGCACCATTTTTGAAAACCACCCAGACTTCAAAGATAATATCAATAAGCTTTATCCGGCAGAAGGGATGCATAGTCCTCCGAGCATCGAAGGGGGAGATGTCATTATTCTGTCCAATAAGGCCGTAGCCATTGGGAACTCTGAGCGAACGGATGAAAAGGCTATATATCATGCTGCCAAAGCTTTGCTTGGCGAAGGAACTGTGGAGCGAGTTTATGAGGTTCACCTCCCGCAAAAACGCCAATACATGCACTTGGATACTGTTTTTACAATTTTGGATGAAAACCTAGCGCTGACCTATCCAGATGCACTGAATTCCGTGTTGCAGACCTCACTTTATACCTTGAAGGAAATTAGAGACGATAAGGTTATTATCAAACGGGAAGTATTAAAAGAATCCCTTCTGACTATTTTAGAGCGAGAAATTCCACACTTGGAGATTTTACATACTGCTGACGGAAATCCAGATTATGCGATGCGAGAGCAGTGGTTTGATGGAGCAAATGTCTTTGCTATCGGACCGAGAAGAGTAATCTCCTATAATCGAAATATTCATACCAATCGCGCTTTACGACAAATGGGGGTGGAAGTCTTAGAAATCCCTTCTTCAGAGCTTTCAAGAGGTCTTGGCGGACCAAGATGCATGACTATGCCACTAAGCAGATCAAGAGTTTAGGCTTTTTTAAATCAGAAGTGAGAAAGTTGAAAAAACTTATCTGACATTTGGATTTGTGACTTTGGACTTGTGACATTAGCCACCGGGCACTGGGCATCCAACACCGGACATCCTTTTCTATCTATCAAAAAATGATCTTCTTCGTGACACTTTCAGATCCGATAGAATACTTGACTTGACTCGAATGTCTATGTTGTATGAGGTGAATCGCCCAAATGGAATCCAGTTGACATTCATCTGCCAGCAGTGAAGATCTCTG
>CAWUWQ010000392.1:0-3235 GCA_963926065.1 uncultured Algoriphagus sp. | reverse complement strand
TTTATCGCTTTAGAAATTGAGATATTGGCCGACTATTCAATCTGAACAAAGGATCCTTAACCTATTATGAGTGCACTGGAAGATTTATTAAAGCAGGAATTCGATTTCCAAAACCCAAAAATCAAACTTCTAGCTGGGTATTTTAATCTCAATTATTTGGTGGTGGACCAAGGAGAAAATTTCATTCTAAAAACCTATCCATTTGATCCCGAATATGCGGACATCCTCGAAGCAGAAAATGAGGTTTTACATCAGCTTTCAGCACATCTGAGTTCCGGGATTCCGACACCAATTCCGTTTAAGAAAGACCAATATCTTTTGTGCAAAGATTTGGAAGGAAAGCCTACCCTATTTCGGATGCTCAGCTATCTCGGGGGAGATTTTCTTGGATCAATTCCAGCATCAAAAATGACTTATGACTCATTAGGAAGCTTTTTGGCTGAGTTGGACTTGGGATTAAAGGAATGTAAAAATTACGTTTTACGCTCCCGCCAATTGGGCTGGGATATCCAATATTTACACCTCAATAAACCTTTAATTTCATCAATTGAATCTGCTTCCGACCGAAGTTTGGTTAGCTACTTTTTTTTACAATTCGAAGAAAATGTAGCCCCACTTATTCCACAACTTCGAAAGCAACTGATTCATGGAGATGCAAATGAATGGAATATTCTTACCAAAGAGGGACAAGTTACTGGCATTATCGACTTTGGAGATTGTACCTATTCTCCCTTGATCAATGAAGTAGCGATTGCATTGACTTACATCATTTACGATAAGGAAAAACCCTTGGATTGGATAGTGGATTTTCTAAAAGCATATCATCAAAAGCTTCCATTAGAAGCTCAGGAACTTGAAATCCTATATTATCTGATTGCAGCTCGACTGTGTATTTCAGTCTGCCAATCTGCTCAAGCCCGAAAAGTAGATCCTGAAAATAGCTACGCCACCATCAGTGAAAAAGCTGCCTGGGCAACGCTAAGAAAATGGATCGCAATTAGCCCGCTTGGAGCTTCCAACGCATTCAAAAAGTCAGTAAACCTTCCTGTTTCAGACTTTATCCCGATTCAAGCCCAGCTTGAGCGCAGATATCAGTCCATTTCTCCAATCCTGTCTGTCAGTTATAAGCAACCGATCGCTATCACCAATGCGGCATTTCAGTACATGTATGATGATCGAGGAAATGCAATCCTCGATGCCTACAACAATATCCCCCACGTGGGACATTCTCACCCAAAGGTAGTAGCGGCAGGCCAGCGTCAACTCGCCAAACTCAACACAAACACGCGATACCTTTATGATTCGCTAGCAGAATATGCTGAAAAGCTCTTGGCCAAATTTCCTCCTAGTTTGAGCAAAATTTACTTTGTCAACTCCGGTTCTGCCGCAAGTGATCTAGCCATGCGAATCGCCACTGCACATACCAAAAGTCAAAACTACATGGTCATGGAGCATGGTTACCATGGAAACACTCAGATTTCGATTGACATAAGCGATTACAAATTCAGTAACAAAAAAGGCATTGGACAAAAGCCAAATATTTTGAAGGCGGCCATTCCGGATACCTATCTAGGGAAATACAAAAATGATGATGGCTCAGCAGGAGCAGCTTATGCAAAAGACGCCATCGCTCAAATGCAAGAGTTTAATGGAAAAATAGGAGCTTTTATCGCGGAGCCAATAATCGGTTGTGGGGGTCAGGTCCCATTAGCCAAAGGCTATCTCCAAACACTCTACCCAGGTATTCGAGCCCAAGGAGGTATTTGTATTTCTGACGAAGTACAAACAGGTTTTGGAAGAGTAGGGAATCATTTTTGGGGCTATGAAGCTCAAGAAGTGATTCCAGATATGGTTATCCTCGGTAAACCAATGGGAAATGGGCATCCAATGGGCGCTGTAGTCTGCACAAAAGAGATTGCTGAATCCTTCAGCAAGGGAGTGGAATTTTTCAGTTCCTTTGGAGGCAATCCTGTTTCCTGCGAAATCGGCATAGCTGTTTTGGACGTGATCGAGGAAGAAGGTCTTCAAGAGAATGCCCGAATCGTCGGGGATTACTATCTGGCGCTATTCAGGGAATTACAGAAAAATCATGCCTGCATTGGAGATGTCCGAGGTTCAGGTTTATTCCTTGGAGTGGAACTTGTCAAACCAGGAACCACCGAGCCCGCAACTGCATTGGCATCTCGAATCAAAAATGAATTACGAAATCGAAACATCTTACTTAGTACAGATGGACCACATGACAATGTGATCAAGACCAAGCCTCCACTTTGCTTCTCGAAAGAAAATGCAGCTGAAGTTGTTTATCAAATCGAGGATATTCTGAAAGCAACCGTTTAGGAAGATTTTGATTTCAATAGAAGAAAAACCAATCCATTTTAGATCAGCGGTTCTTCATCTACCAAACAAATTGGGATATTAGAGCTCAAAATCTTCCCAACCCGAAATGAACCCTATCCAAAAGACACTTTCTGTTCTCCTAATTGGTGTAGCATTTTCATGCACCGAACCTAACCCTATTGCAGGCACTTCAGAAATCACCAAATGGCCCGAAGGAAAAACAGGGGCAATTTCTGTGACTTACGATGATGGCATCATCAATCAATTTACAATTGCCAAACCCATCATGGATAGTCTGGGTCTTCCTGCGACATTTTACATCATCACAGGAAAAGTAGAAGGATCAGGAAAAGGGAAGTTTATCGGAAGAGATCCAAAGGAAATCATCCGAGAAACTGCATCATCAAAAACAGATTCCAGTAATTTCTTCGAACGAGCCTCTCTGATTGCTTTTACAGGAACAACAGAAGCAGAGGACTATCATGCGAGAGCTGGTTCGCTGTTTGAATCAGAGAAAATTCAGGAAGCGTATAAACTGATCGATGAAGGATACGAAAAGATCAGAACCGGGAAAATGGTGAATACGGGAGAAGTTGTTTTTCATAATAACTCAGCTGACACCACTTCTTGGGAACAATACAAGTCCTATGCTTCTCAGGGCCATGAAATAGCATCTCACACCGTTACTCATCCCAAGTTAGCCGTCTTAGATGAGGTAAATATGCTTTATGAATTAGAGCAAAGTAAAGCGGACCTTTCGAAATTCATCGGTGAAGAATCCATCTTCTCTGCTGAAGGACCTTATGGAACAGAGAATGAACGTGTCATGGAATATGCGCATAAAATTTATCCTTCACTGCGAAATCGAATGCCCGAAACTTGGCTGGAAGAGATC
>CAWUWQ010000391.1:0-2944 GCA_963926065.1 uncultured Algoriphagus sp. | reverse complement strand
GAAAACCCTAAAAATTATAAAGTAGGGGATGTCCTGAGTTTTAATTTAAAATATATGGGTGCACTTGCACTTATGAACTCCGACTATATCGATAAAAAGTTGGTTGGATAAGTTTTTAAAAGGGATTCCTAATAAAGGAATCCCTTTTTTTATGGCTTCATCGAGTTGATCCAATCTCGAATCAGGGCAACTCCTTCTTGATGAACAGTTGTTCGGCCAAGTTCAGGCATGGCAACTCCTACTTGAATGGAGTTCATTCGATGAGTCATTATTGATTCATTTGCGTTTCCTGGAGATACGTCAAATTTGAATCTACCCGCACCGATTCCCGCGGCTATGGGAGTTTTATTTATTCCAAGCTTCATCGGGTCAGTTTCATCAAAAGTCAAGAAAAGACCGGAGGTGCTAGCAGAACCTTCAGAACTATGGCAATGAGCACAGTTGATATCTAAATAAGCCATTGCACGATCATTCAATGGTAAATTCGCATCCTCGTAATTGATCATGGCCGGATGAGCTTTTGTCCCTTCAAATCCCTCGAGCTTATCCAAATCGGTCCATTGTGCTAGTTGGTTTATTTTACCAGTCCCAAAATCAAACTCATTATTTAGATGCTTTACTTTTACTCCAATTGGAGCCATTTCCTCTGAGATATTATGACAGGTCTTGCACTGGTTTTTATTTGGGATAATGTAGTTGATGACTTGATCTTTTCCGCTATAATCCACAAACTTCACTTCGGTCTGACCACCGACCACTTTTAGTACTGCATCTGTCTGCTTTTCATTCCAGATATAGGGAAAAGCTTCCCAACCTTTTTCAGAATTCACCATCAATCGAGTTTCTATAATTCTTCGATCACCTTCGAGTTCTCTAAAATCACTTGGGTAATAGAAATTTTTGATGATCACTGTGCCCTCAGGAAACTCCAAGTTGTCAGCAACAAGCTGTGCTTTCTCTCCCGCTGGGAAATAGACGTAGCGATTTTTTAGTGCATAGTCTGTAAAAAGTGATGATGCAGGTTGGTAGAGAATGACGTTTTCCGCAGGGAGAAGCTGATTGATTTGTCCTTCAAAAAAACCATAAGTTGAAAGTCTTTGGTAAGGGTATTTTCCATCCGCAGCTTCAGCCACCAATTCAGCTTCCACTTTTTTAACTGTCTTTGCTTCTTCTTGACAGGCAAAAGCAAACAAGCTCAACCCAGCAATGAGATTAACTGTCCAAAATAAGTTTGATCGTTTCATTACATTCCGGCTATTTGACTAATATCAGTAAGCACTTCAACTTTACAGTTTTGAAAAGGGGCAGATTCCTTAAATGCTTCAATATTATCGTCTCCATCCATTAGAAAAAATCTCGAAAAGTATAACTCATTCATTGAAGGCTCAGAAATACAGATTCGCATGGGGTTAGATTCAATGGTTTTACTAACTGAAGTGTCCCAAATCCCATCATAAATAATATCCTGAGTTTCGGCTTTACCATGCGCATTATAAATGCTGACTAATTGGCCAAGCTCACGAGTGAGATCAGGAAATCCCTCACTTCGATCGTATTGATTGTCGTGCAAATAGATATCTGTAGTGTAAGGAGACCAGTTTGGTGCCTCATCTGGGAAACCTGTGATTTGGTAGGATGCGATAGCAACACCAAATGTTTTATTCTTTAGAATTTTATTGCCAAAGATCTCTACCCCCTTTGCTGCTAAAAGGACAATTCCAGATCCTGGAGGGATCATGGTCACCGTATTTCCATTTGGTCCTTCGCCGATCGGGGTAGCAAAATTCTCGTGATTATTGGCGATGATCTCGTTATTGTAGATTCGGGTACGAGCCCCATCTGCTTTGGGTAATCCCGGAAGGTTGAACACCAAAATCCCTCCAGAATTGTCCCGAGCAATATTTCCAAACACTTCTGCATTATCAGAATTCTCGATTTCGATGCCTGCTACATTTCCAAAAGCAAGTGAGTTTTTTACCACAATATTTTCGGATTGACCGACATAGATTCCTGCATCTCTTGAATGGGATGCGATCACTTCATCGATCAATACATTCTTGCATTGTACTGGATAGATGGCGTAAGTTCCATTTAGGGACTTATCACCATTCGTCCAAGTGACATTGATTCTTCTAAAAGTTATTCCATCGCTGTGTTGAGCTTTTACCCCGTCGCCAGGTGCATCTTCTATACTCAAATCTTGTATTATTATATTATTCCCCACGATTTTGACCCCTTCACCACCTGTTTGCAAACCTTTGAATGATAAAAAGGTCTTGTCCATTCCTGCTCCTCTGATAATGATGTCTGTCTTATTGTCAATTATAAGCTGTGTATTCAATTCGAAGAATCCTGCGGGAATTTCAATCGTCCCACCGTCTTCCACCATTATAAAATCTTCCACCACTTTCTCTACTTCTGCTTCGGAAACTCGAGCAACTTTAGAAGAGTCAAAAGTTTGTTCATCAGATGTACTGCTGCAACTAATCGCTAGGATCAGGAGACTAGCTAAAAGGATTGAGTGAAGCTTTTTCATTGTGGCGATTTATTTATAAGTGTCAAAATACTGATTCTTATAAAAAAGAGACTTTGACAAAGGTCAATATCTTAAATCTTGGCTCTAGTTCGGCTTAGTGTTTCGATCGTCATATCCAAATAGGAAGCAATCTGACCCACGGATGCTTTCTGTATAACCTTTGGTCTGTTTTCCATCAATTCCATATATCGTTCTTTGGCTGATTTGAATTTGGAAAAAATCTGATGCTCTTCAAGGACAATGTAATATTTCTCAAGGATCATCCTGTAAGATCTTTCCAGCTCAGGGTGTTCCCGAAAGCATTGATTCAGGTTATCATAAGACATCTTCAAAATCTTACTCTTTTCAAGTGTTTCGATATATTCATAGGAAGGTTGCCTAGTGATAAAAGAGTGCATTGCCGTGACA
>CAWUWQ010000390.1:0-18282 GCA_963926065.1 uncultured Algoriphagus sp. | reverse complement strand
CGAGTATCAGACGCTGAGATTCGAGTAGTACAAAGGGGACCAAATCCCGTATTTATTCCGTAAACAGCCCGATCGCCTTTCGAGATAGTAGCTACAGCTTTCGCTGATTGGGCAACTTTTTTTTGAATATCAGGATGAAATATGCCTTTAATCTCTTTTCTGGCTAGTTTTAGTGCTATCGAACTGGTTAAGTGATCTCGACCGTAGTTGAATTTCATCATTTGAGGTAGGGATTGATCTCTATAAAATTTGATCCAATAAACCTTTCCTATTGGAATTTAAAAATACAAGATTCTATCGATACCCTATGATACCATTATAATCAATAATTGATACCTTAGAGGCATCAATGGAGCTCAGACATCTACATTATTTTAAAGCTGTGGCTGAGGAATTAAATTTCCGAAAGGCTGCAGATCGACTTTTCATCTCCCAACCCGGGCTGAGTCGTCAGATTCGACAATTGGAAGAAGAGCTTAGCGTAACTCTTTTTGACCGAGATCAGCGGAATGTCAGCCTTACAGCAGCAGGAAGCTACCTTAAAGCAGAGGTAGATTTTCTATTAAACCATCTGGAAACGATCAAAGGGCAATTGAATCAAATCCAAGCTGGTAAAATAGGTGAACTTCGCATCGGCTTCTTGGGCTCTGCATCGAATCAGATTATTCCTCGATTGATGTCAAAGTTAAATGCTTATCAACCATTGGTAAATGTGAATCTGGAAGAATTAAGTAATTCGCTACAAGTGGAAATGGTACAAAAGGATAAGCTTGACATAGGCTTTGTCCGATTGAATTCAGTTCCTGATGAATTGGAAATGAAAACTATTGCTAGGGATTCTTTTTCATTGGTTGTACCGACAAATCACCCAATAAAGGCTGCTGATTTCATGTCGATGAATCAATTTAAGGAAGAGTCTTTTGTGCTTTTTTCCAGTGACTATAGCAATTTCTACTATGATCAGATTATTGGGATTTGTCGAGACGCAGGTTTTTCACCAAAGATTCAGCATAAGTCTGTCCATGCTTTGACTATTTTCAAACTTGTGGAAAGTGGGCTTGGAGTGGCTATCGTACCGACTTCAATTCAGGAAGGCTATGAAATCAATGTTCGATTTATGGAGATTCCGGACATACCGCAATTCACTGAATTGGTAGTTATTTGGAAGACGGGAAATCGAAACCCAGTACTTAAACAAGTTTTGGCTCTTATATAATTTCTGTAAATCAAACACAATCCTATCGTCAAGAATATTTCAAATGAACTATTTTAGCTAATAGAACTATTTGTCGGGGAAATGTCGGGTTAAATCCGAGCTAGTTTCGCCTTAAGTCCAAATCCAATCAGAGAAATTGCCTTGGTCAATCAAAAATATTTATCACGAAATGCGCAATTCGCTTTTAGATCAATTTGATGAAAAGTTAAACTGTGTATTCACTGTCACCATCAAAAAAAATTATGGACATTAAACAACCATAATTAGGAAAAAAATCTCTGAGTTTAGAAAAACGAAAGTAATGACACAGGAGGATCTTGTAGAAGAGTGTAACCTGAATGTGTGAACGGTGCATTGAATAGAAGCTGGCGAAGTGACGCCTAGGAGCTTTACCATTAAGGCCTTATTTGAAGCCTTGGAATATCATTGGGAAAATCAAATTAATAATGCACAGGGAATCAAAGCGAAGCCATCACTAATTTTATATGCGGCTATTGGAGCCTGCTGTGCTTTACTTTTTCATTTCCATGTTTGAGATAGGAATCGAGCCTGAGTTTATCGCTGGAGGGCCATCGGTAAGTAAGGTTGCCTTTGCTTGGATTAAAACAGGATCTTATCTCTTTTATGTAGTTTTTCTTTTGGGTTGGGTGAAATTGACCGATTCCTTTCCTAATGGGATTTTAAAAATTGCCCTTTGGATCATGATCAGTGCAAATGTGATTTGGTACATCATAGACTTGATCGCATTATTTACAGATGCCTTCACCTTGGGAGATTACTAAATGGTCAAAATCAGCTCTTTTGGGTTTATTTATTCGTTCTTGGGGCTTGGGTACTTAGGATATAAAAAGCAGTTTTCTTTTGTTGCAACGATTCTTGGAGTAATGTTGATTGTTGCGGGAGTATTGTTATTTACAGATGTAGGGGTTTTTCTGGCATTGATACCTTGGATATTGGCTGAGATTGTACAAATAGCCTTGATGATTTATTTGATTCAAAAAATTGGGAGAATTTCTTAATTTGATTTTAGTTCTTAATTGCATTTTTATTCCCTTTCTCCTAAATTGTGAGGATATTTAATTGAAAAATTCAGGAGATGGAAAAATTATTAAAATATAGCTTTTTGTGCTTCATTTGGCTAATGGGCTGTTCTAGTGGAAGCGAAGTGGATGAGAAAATCGAAACTCCTTCTAACCTTAAATTAGAACTTCAGCTTATTGGAAATGGGGAAATAAGAGCTACTTTTTCAGCGACGAATGCTACGTTTTTTAAAATCAACTTTGGCACTCCAGGTGAAACTACTCAACGTGTTGATGGGAATTCTGCCTCATACACTTATAAGGTAAAGGGTGATTATACTGTAACACTTCAAGCTCATTCAGATGAGCAACTTTTTGTGGTAGATTCCAAAATCATCAATATGAATGCAGCGGCACTGGGATTAGATGCAAATGCCGGATTCACTACTCCAGAAAGTTATTCAGGATATAAACTGGTTTGGGCAGATGAGTTTAATAACTCCACGCTGTCGGATAATTGGATTTTCGAAATTGGTGATGGCTGTCCTTCAAATTGTGGATGGGGTAATGACGAACTCGAATATTATAAAAAAGAGAACACTTCTTTGGCCGATGGCAAATTGACTATCACCGCAAAACAAGAATCTATTGGTGGGAAGAGCTATACTTCCTCACGTCTGATCACCAAAGGCAAGAAATTCTTCACTTATGGAAGAGTAGATATCAGAGCAATTCTTCCGAAAGGACAAGGGATATGGCCGGCGCTATGGATGTTAGGCGAGAATTTTTCTGAAGTAAGCTGGCCTAAGTGTGGGGAGATTGATATCATGGAAATGATCGGAGGATCTGTTGAAGATCGAGACCGAACTGTTCATGGTACAGTTCATTGGGACAATGCTGGAAACTATGCCAACTATGGTGGGAAAACCAAGTTGAGTACAGGGATTTTTAATGATGAATACCATGTGTTTTCGATCGTTTGGGATAAGCAAAAAATTGTTTGGTTGCTTGATAATGTTGAATACCATGTGATTGATATTACACCTGCAGGCTTGGATGAATTCCATAAGCCCTTCTTCTTCATCTTTAATGTGGCTGTAGGTGGCAGATGGCCAGGTAAACCAGATGGCAATACCAAGTTTCCTCAGGAAATGAAGGTGGATTACATTCGGGTATTCCAACCGAATTAAGTTGGGTCTTAACCTAATAATTCAGATTTGATTCTTGCTTTCACCTCTTCGAGGATGCGAGCATTTTCTTCGCTATTTGATTCTATTTCCAAAAGTTTTGGTACCGAGCTTTTTGAATAGAAGTCTTTTAAAGAAGTTTCTATATCTGACTTTGTGTTAACTCGATTATATTCAAACCCAAACTCTGCAGCTAAGTGATTTCCATTTAGTGCTTGTTTGGTTTCAAAAAAATCTTCTAGTTCGGGCTGACTTGAGGGACCTTCAATAAGCCTGAAAATTCCACCTGCATGATTGTTGAGTAAGATTATCCGTAAGTTAGAAAGTGGGTAATTATGCCAAAAAGCATTGCGGTCATAGAAGAATGCCAAATCGCCTGTAATCAAGGTTACAAATTCGTTGCTTACCAATGCACATCCCACCGCAGTCGAGTTGGAGCCATCTATTCCGCTTGTACCTCTATTGCAATAGATTTCCTGATTCCATTTCCCTAAGAAATTCAAATAGCGAACAGACATGCTATTGGCTACATGGATCTTGGAGTCTTCTGGGATAAACTTTGAAATAATATGCAACGCAGAATATTCTCCAAATTTAGATTCATCTAGACTAGATGCTAAGGAAGTTGCAGTCTTGGCCTGAAGTGAATTCCATCGTTCGGCAAAAGACTTTTCTTGAGAGGAGGTATTTCTCAGCAGCCATTTTAAGAATGAGATCGGAGAGGAGGTGATAATTTTGCTTAACCTTTGAAAGGTGTCTTTAGACTTTCCATCTTCCTGAATGTGCCAATGCGCAGCATTACTTTTTCGTGCAAAAAGCTTGAGTGATTTAGAAATTATTGATTTCCCAAAAGTCAAAATCAAATCTGGCTGAAGCGATTCACTCCACTCCTGATTACCTAGCCAATGATCATGAAGGGAAATGGTTGATTCTGACTGAAGGTTTGAAATAGTATCTGTGACGATCACTACATTTTTCTCTATGCTTAATTGATCTAGAATAGTTTGGATGCCAGTATTTCGAATTTGTTGACCAGGGATGATCAGGATTTTCCGGAAAGACTGAATTTCCTTTTGAAGAAAGTCAAATGATTTAAGTGTAATTTCTGGCTCATAAACTTCGATGTTCCGAGGGTTTTCAGGGAAGATCAGTTTTTCATCCACTTTAGGGTAAAAAGGCTCTCTAAGTGGGATATTTAAGTGAACTGGTCCAGGAGGGAACTGATTTGCAAGATTGATGGCTTCATTACTAATTCGATTTGCGTGCCAGACTTGATCCTTGGATTCAAATGAATCGGGAAAGCGATAGCTTTTTTTTACATGATCTCCATAGAGTTCGGCTTGAAATACCGTCTGACCATCATATTGATTGATCCACTCAGGTGGTCTATCTGCTGTGATTATTAATAATGGAATTTGCTGAAAAAAGGCTTCTGCGATAGCTGGGAAGTAATTCATTGCAGCTGAACCTGAGGTGCAGACCAATGCGACTGGCTTACCTAACTGCTGGGCCATTCCTAGCGCAATGAATGCTGCTGAACGTTCATCGGAGATCGTGCGAGTGGTAATCCCGGGATGTCTGGCAAAGGCTAAAGTGAGTGGGGCACAGCGCGAGCCTGGGGAAAGAATCACTTTTGTAATTCCCTTTTGATGACAGAGGGCCACCAAATCGATAATTGGCTGGATGATCAAGTGGAGGGATTTTGTAAAAATTTACCAATAATTTGACACTTGAGATCGGTCTCCTCCCATTCTTTTTCAGGATCAGAATCAGCAGTCACCCCAGCTCCTGCGTACAATATTGCTTGATCTCGGCTTAGTGATGCAGTCCTTAGATTGACATAGATGGAAGTTTCACCTTCGATGTTTACAGGTCCAATAAACCCGGCAAAGAAGGAGCGATCTAGGTTTTCATATTTATTTAGGAACTCATGAGCTTCTTTTCGAGGCATTCCACAAACAGCCGAGGTAGGATGAAGCAATTCTAGCATTACTGATCCCAATTGAGGGAAATTTGTTGCCTGCATGTCCACTTTGAAATCTGATCTCAAATGAAGCAAGGTACCTGCTAGGACTGTTTTTGGACCTTGTTCTTCATATTCGCGAAGCCTTATTTTTTTGAAGCAATCCACGATATACCTACTGACTAAAGCCTGCTCTTTTATTTCTTTTTGAGTCCAAGCTGCTGTTTTTATGGGGTTTTCTCCTTTAGCTGGCTGAGTGCCTGCTAAGGACATGGTATAAAATAGGTTTCCCTTCGTTTCGATCAGTATTTCAGGACTGGCGCCAATCCAAGTTCCCACAATAGGAATATGGAAGAAATTCACAAATGAATTGGGATAAGCGTCTAGCATTCGATGAAGGCTTTTTGCCAAATCAAAGTTTTCATCCAATTTAATCAACTGAGTTCTGGCAGGAACCACCTTTTCTACTAATCCAGCTTGAACCGCCTCAATTCCTTTTTCTACTAATGAGATGAAATGAGACTTACAGTTTTCATTTTGTGTGTCAGCGTGATCTGATGGATTAGATTTCTTTAACTGAAGTTTTTTGTCGACAGCCTTATCAGGGCTTTGATTTTCTATGAATTGATTCAGTGATTCAGGTAAATCATAGCTGTTGAGAATGTCTTTTGTGGGGAATTTCCAGTAAGTAGAAGCAGCTATGTAGAAGGCCTTTTTATCAGCCTGATCCTCAAAGGGATGTACAATAAATCCCGGTTTGATTTCTTCTAGATTAATCGAAGTCTTTTCTGGAATAGGGTTTTCGTTAGAGACGAACTCAATCTGGCCAGATTTCGGTTTCCTCCAAAGTGCAAAAGATGCTCCTGACTTCAATCCATAGCTGATAACAAAGTCAAGGACTTCTGTAATCGAGTAGGAAACTGATACTTGAGAATTGATCATTTTAAATCTAAAATCGCTATCGTTAATCTACTGATACAACAGAGTCGATTGGCTTCATTCACTATTTTTATTTCCCAAACCTGTGTGGATTTACCCAGATGAATTGGCTTAGCTGTTCCTTTTACTAATCCTTCTCGAACAGATTTGAGGTGGTTGGCATTGATCTCTAAACCTACAACTGCTTGCTTTTCTTTGTTTATAGTAAGTGAAGCTGCGATAGAACCTAAGGTCTCTGCCAATACAACATTGGCTCCTCCATGTAACAACCCAATAGGTTGTTTGGTTCTAGAATCCACAGGCATTGTAGCTTCGATGAAATCATCCCCAATTGCGGTGAAAACTATTCCCAAGTGGCTGACCATGTTGTCCTTACTGGTTGCATTGAGTTGATCTAAGCTGGGCTTTGAAAGAAATACCATTAAAATATGAGCTAAATGAGGTTTATTTGGCCTTTGAACAAAAATAGAGAAACTTGAATCGAAAAAAAATTTACCTCGTCAGACACGGTCAAACAGATTTTAATTTAAAAGGTATAGTTCAGGGAAGCGGCATCGATGCTCCTTTGAATGCCACAGGCCAATCGCAAGCAAAAGCATTTTTTGATACCTACCAATCGGTTCCGTTTGATCAGGTTTATTACTCTGGATTAATACGTACGAAACAATCAGTCCAAAACTTTTTGGATTTAAGTGTCCCGTCAAAGTCTCTTTCTGACCTGAATGAAATCTCTTGGGGAAAATATGAGGGAACCCCCATGACTCCTGAGGAAGGGGAGTATTATAAGCACATGCTGAGCCAATGGGAACAAGGAAACTTAGACTACAGTATAGCAGGTGGAGAGAGCCCCAATCAAGTTGCTGTTCGAATGCGGAGTGGAATAAAAACAATTCTTGAAGGTTCTGGAGAAACGGTCTTAGTATGCATGCATGGCCGTGCGATGCGGATTTTCCTGAGTGTGATTTTGAATTTTGACTTGAGATATATGGATAATTTTGAACACCACAACCTCTGCTTGTATTTATTGGAGCAACTATCCGACGGTACTTTCGTCGTCAGAAAAAACAATTCCTTAGATCATCTTAAGGCCTTGGGTTAGCCTTTTCCGGCTTATCTGTTTTTATAGCTTTCTTGTGTTGGCTTTCATAGCTTAATAATTCCGATTCATATGATTTTTTCTCCTTACTGATATCAATCAGCCTGAAAGCTAATTCCTGTAATTTGATTTTCTCCCCTATTTTCAACTCAATTAATAAGTCACCAAGAAAACAGGCATCAAAATCACAATTAGGGATTTCGATCAGAATCGATGGGACAGAATTTCCTTGATAGCTTTTGGTTTTGAAAAACGAAGAAAATTGGGATTCGATGTCCTTTACTGAAACTTTCAACGATTTTAATTCTTTGGATTGGAAAAGAACCAAAAATGTTTTGGTTTCATGCTCCGCTGCAAAAACCGAAAGCGAGCAAAACAGGGCAATAATAAGAGTTGCTACACTTTTCATAGTTAGAAAGATAAGGATTTATCTTGTTCCATTTGAATTGATTGCAAATAAAAAACCCCGAGAAAATTAATTTCTCGGGGATTTTATAAGTATTATTAGCTATTAAGCTTTTGTGGTTCTTTTCTTTTTCACCGGAGCTTCTGGAGTGATCTCATCCTCTACACCTGCGAGGATTCTACCGCAATGCTCACATACGATCAATTTCTTCTTCTCACGAATATCAGCTTGGCGCTGTGGAGGAACAGTGTTGAAACAACCGCCGCAAGCACCACGCTTCACCATAACTACTGCTAGACCGTTTTTAGCGTTCTCTCTGATTTTATCGTATGATTTCAACAATCTTTCTTCCACCTTTTTGGTAGCCTTCGTACGATCATTATTAATCTTCGTTTCTTCAGATTCGCTTTCGGAAACGATGGTAGCCAATTCATTGTTTTTCTGGTCAAGATCTTTCTGACGATCTTTCATCACAATAGTAAGCTCTCCTAAATCCACCTTTTTTTGGTCAATTCGAATGCCTGCTTCAGCTATCTTCTTCTTTGAAACCTGAATCTCAAGATCTTGAAGTTCCAATTCCTTGGTAATCGCATCATACTCACGGTTATTTCTAACGTTCATCTGTTGCTCTTGATACTTCTTGATAAGTTTTTCAGACTCTTTGATGCTTTCTTTCAAGGACTTAACCTCATCATCAAATGAATCGATTTCTGATTTAAACTTTTCTAATCGAGTATTATAACCAACTATTTCATCTTCTAAGTCCTGAACTTCTTCAGGGAGAGCGCCGCGTACTTTTAATATCGCGTCTAATCTTGAGTCTAAAAGTTGAAGGTTATGAATAGCTTCGAGTTTCTGTGCTACTGTACTTTCCATGTACTATCGGTAGAATGTGGGATTTGTAACTACTTTTGTCAAATAGAGTGCAATATTAGGAAAAATTTGGGACAAAAACTCTCCCAGTAATTCTTTTGTGAAAATTTCGCTCTCATAATGGCCGATGTCGCAAAGGATTAATTGGCCCTCTGCATCGAAAAATTCGTGGTATTTGATGTCTGAAGTGATAAAAGCATCTGCACCGGCTCGCTTGGCATCAGCAAGAAGGAAAATTCCTGCGCCGCCACAAACGGCAACTTTTTTAATTTTCTGGTGTGTATTGGCGGTATGCTTTACCAGTTTGAGATTCATATTTTTCTTCAGCAAATCGAGAAATTCTTCTGTGTCAAGCGGATTTTCTAATTCACCGATCATTCCTGCCCCCACTTCCTGATTTTCATTTTCAAGTTGCTGTAGGTAATACGCCACTTCCTCGTAAGGATGTGATTTTTTCAAGACTGTGATGATCTGATTCGAAAGATAGGTCGGGATCATTACCTCTATTCTTGATTCTTGTACACGAGCTACATTGTTGGCGGAACCTATTGAAGGATCGGCTTTTGATGATGGAACAAATGTCCCTGTGCCTTCAGTCTGAAATGCGCAATCACTGTATTCTCCTATTTTACCAGCTCCTGCTGCAAATAGTGCATCCATGGTTTTCTGTGCTTCGGCGGTCGGTACAAAATATGTAAGTTTGTTTAAAATCTGTTTTTTTGGGCTTAATATGCTGGTTTTGGAGAGTCCAAGTCGATCGCAGATCCGCTTGTTGACACCATGAGATACATGATCAAGATTAGTATGAATGGCATAAATCGCAATATCGGCTTTGATTGCTTTGATAATTGTTCGCTCTACGTAATTTTTCCCAGTGATACTTTTTAAACCTTTGAATACTATCGGGTGATGCGCTACGATTAGATTTGCCCCTAACTGAATAGCTTCTTCAACAATCTCTTCCGTGCAATCCAAGGTGCAAAGGATTCCATTTACTTTCCAATTTCTATCTCCAGTGATTAGAGTGGCATTATCGTAAGATTCTTGATAGGCTGGAGGAGCGAGCATTTCTAGTCTTGAAATCACTTCGCTGATCTGGTATCCCATATTTTTTTTGTTTCTTTGATCAAAAATAGTAATTCTACTCAATGCGCTGGTATGCTTTTTTGCTTTATCCTTTTGCCTTAGTCTACGATTTGGTGACAAGTCTGCGAAATTTTTTCTTCGAAATCGGGTTTTTGAATATGAAAAAGTCTGCGATTCCGAGTATCGTAGTTGGTAACCTGAGCGTAGGAGGAACTGGCAAAACTCCTATGATTGAGTTTCTGATTCGATTGTTGATTCAGAATTATCAAATCGCAACCCTGAGTCGAGGCTATGGCAGAAATACAAAAGGATTTTTAAAAGCGGATATCAGCAGCAGACCAAGTGATATCGGAGACGAACCTTATCAGATTTTTACCAAATTTGATTCAAAAGTATCTGTTTTCGTAGGCGAGGACCGGGTAGCGGCCGCTGAGTGTATTTCTCTACAAGCGCCTGACTCAGCGATTCTCTTGCTCGATGATGCTTTCCAGCATCGTTATTTTAAGTCTGACCTTTCTATCTTATTGACCACATATTCTAAGCCTTTTGTTGATGATTACCTTCTTCCTGTTGGGCGATTACGAGAATCCAGAAAGGGGGCTAGTCGGGCAGATGTGATTCTAGTAACTAAATCTCCAATTCATTTGGAATCAGAGAAAAAAGCAGGTTTGGTAAAAAAGATAAGGAAAGTTGCAGGAAACGATACGCCAGTTCTTTTTTCCTCGATTATTTACGGTAAACCTTATGGACTGAATCCGGATTTTGATTTCTCTAATGAGGTCATTTTATTTTCTGGTTTAGCAAATGATCAGTCGCTGAGGAATTTTGTTGTCTCAAATTATAATCTCCAGAATTCATTTAGTTTTCCTGATCACTATTCCTACAATTTCAAAGATTTTGAAGATTTGAGGGAGTCTTTCAAAAGTGCGTCTTCTAAAAAGGTGGTCTTACTCACCACCGAAAAGGATGCTGGAAAAGTTAAATCTTCTGCTCCAGAAGGATTTCTATCAGAAATTCCGATTTTTGTCCTTCCTATTGAGGTAGCTATGGTCAAAGAGGACTTGGTTATTTTGGAAAAGCTAATCCAATTTAAAGTCCTAAATAAAGGTCGTAATCAGTGAAAATAAAGGTTTTAGGCATATTCATACTTTTGCTTTTGGGAGTCGTTCAGGTTTCGAATGCACAGCGACCGATTCCAAAAACCACCAGACCTACCACCACTCAAAATCCTAATCAAGTTCGAGGAAACGAAGAAGGTGAGGAGGAAGAGCTGGAAGGCAGAAGATCACTGTTGGATGATTCGACTAAGATGGTCTATGGACCGAATACCAGTCTTCATTTTTTTGAAAAGGACATTAAGCGAAATCGTCTCCAAATATTCCCGCAGGATACTTTATTGGACAATTACCATAACTACGATCCGGTAGCCAAAAGTGGTTGGAAATATCAGGATCTGGGGAATATTGGCTCGGCATCTCGGTCAATCTTTTATCAAGTCCCCGAAATGATTGGGACTACTTCAGGGTTTACTGCTTATGATCTTTACTACAGAGCTCCTGAGAATCAAAAATACTTCGATACCAAATCACCATTTACGAATATGTCAGCCTTCTTTGGAGGTGGCAACCGGAATATGCTTGATATCGAATTTGCTAGGAACATCAATCCGAGATGGAATGTGGGCATAGAGTTTCACACCATTCGATCTAAAAAAACGCTTAATCCAGTTGCTCGGGATGACAATATGGTGGAGCAAACTGCCTATTCATTTCATACGAATTACCGATCTGAAAACGGGAAATATTGGTTTCTTGGTAATTTCTCAAGAATGCGGCATATCGTCAATGAGATTGGTGGAATTATCCCTCCAGAAGTGGATAGCACCTCATTGTATTTCACTTATGAGGACGCAAAGGTTTGGCTGAAGTATTCTCAAGCTCGAGATTTGCGTCAAGACTACCATTTTTACCATGAATATAAAGTGAAAGATGGCTTACAGATCTATCATATTTTTGACAAAAAAAGCCAAGATTTAACTTTTGAGGCGGACATGTCTAAATCTGATTCACTCTATTATCCCTTGAATGGATTAAGTGCAAAGGATACCGCACAAAACCGAAACGACTTTTCTGAATGGCGTAATGAAGTAGGCTTCAAAGGTACCTTTGGAGGCTTTTATTATAATGCACATACAAAGTTCCGAACCGGAAGAATGCGCAGTCCTTCATTTGAAAGTGACAATACATTTAACGAAGTTTTCATTGGCGGGGAGTTGATCGGAAAGATTTCTGAGAAATGGAGCCTCAGCGCCGACGGTGAATACTTGCTCCCCGGAGCATTTAGGCTTCATGGTCTGATGACCTCACCTTGGTTGGATTTAGAATATATCAAGGCAGTTTACAAGCCGACTTCCATGCAGCAGGATTATCAAGGATACTTTTTACAATGGTCCAATGATTTTGACAATGTAGGAGTCGATCAAGTCAAGGGTACCTTGAAAGTAAATTTTGAAAAAATAAAACTGAGGCCTTCTTTGACTTTAAATCGCGTAAACAATTATGTGTATTTTAGTAAGGAAGGAATTTCAACGCAAGCCAGCGGGGAAGCTTTTATGCTTCAACCGGGATTGATTGCAAATATTCAAATCGGTCAAAAGTTTCGATGGGATACAGAGTTGATTTTTACTCAAGTGACTGGTGATGGGAGTGATGCATTTCGAATTCCTGATGTTTATGCGAATTCGCGCTTTTATTTCGATAGTCCTCTTTTCGATAATAATGTTGTAGTCCAAATGGGAATCGATGTCCGCTATCATTCCTCTTATTTTGGGAATTCCTATTTCACCGGTACGCAGCAATTTAATTTGCAAAATAGCTTTGATGTTTATGCTTATCCTGTTGCTGATTTTTTCTTGGATTTCAGGATCAATAGGACTCGAGTATTATTCAAATACAATCATTTGAATAGTGGTCTAATGAATCGAGAAGGCTACTTCGTAACTCCGGATTATACCGGATACAAATCATTTTTGGACTTGGGGATTACTTGGTATTTATTTGATTAAAATGAGTTGGGAAGAAAGTACAAAAGCCAAAATGCTTCATTTAAAGCTCCCAACTGATCCGCGCTGGGTCGGAGTAGCTGAAATGCAGATCGAGGATATCCTGACTGATCATGCCTATTGTGAGCAAAAGGCTGCCTCGTCGTGCATTAGCCTGATCTTGAGATTCAACGATTTGGATCAAATCGTGGATACTTTGACTCCAATTGTAGCAGAAGAGTGGGGACATTTTGAGCGAGTGATGGAACAAATTCGAAAACGTGAATTAAAATTCGGCTTTCCCAGAAAAGATGAATATGTAGTAGCGTTAAAAAATTTCGTCAAAAATGGGGGGAGTCGAATGCAACAATTGACTGAGCAGCTTTTACTCAATGCACTCATTGAGGCTAGAAGTTGCGAGCGTTTTAAGTTGCTTTCAACTCATATTCAAGATGAGGAATTGAAAAAGTTTTATCATGAATTGATGGTTTCAGAGGCTGGGCATTATGTGACATTTATTGAGTTGGCTAGGACTTTTCAAAATGTCGATTTAGTGAATGCACGCTGGCAGGAATGGCTAAATTTTGAAGCTTCGGTACTTAAGGAAATAGGGAGTAGGGCAGACAGGATGCATTGAGGGTGAAGGTTTTGATTACTCCTGTTGAGTCTCAGTTACTTTTTGGACAGAAAATCTAGACTTCAATTACCAGTCAAGAAACTTCCAAACTTTGGCGCCCATTTAGGCAAGCAATTCGGAAAAAAGAAGGCCTTTTAACTACAAAATTTTATTCAATTGGTAGGTATGGAAATAAAATAGCGAAAGGTGATTTTACGGAGGACAGTCAATTTGAAAAGTGTTCAGCGATCACTTAAGTGATTTCTTTTTGCCCTTCATTTTTTGATGAGATCCGCTTGGAGGGCGTACTTTATGCAGTTTTTAGGCACCATGGTTCAATTGCCAAATTTCAAGTGACGCTGCAAGAATTTATGAAGAATTGGCTTTGTGAAATCAAACTACCGCCTAGATGATCAAGCTCATTTTGAAACCTTTGATTAAACTTACGATCTATTCTTGGAGGATTCCGTAGAACTGGTTCTATAACCCTAATCGAAAAGGTTGAGGCTTAATAAGTAATTCAAATAAAATTCAGCCTATTTTTGACCTACTCCAGATGAATTGGTTATAATTAAGTGGGTATCCTTGTAAAATTAAAATTTCTGTTCTAATCCGAACACTCTATGAATTTGATCGAAAATATTCGAGAAGCTGTCACCTCTATTAAGGTCAATTTACTTCGAACTGTCCTCACGGGAGCCATTATTGCCATCGGGATTTCCTCTTTGGTAGGAATGCTGACCGCGATAGATGGGATTAAATCCCAAATCGCAGATAGTTTTGCCGGCTTAGGAGCAAACTCTTTTGATGTCAAAAATAAAGGCTTCAGTGGCGGTAGATCAATTCAGGAAGGTAAAACGGAGAAGATCTATCCAAAGCTCACGTTTAATGAAGTTATGGACTTCAAGCAGGAATATACCAGTATTGGAATTTCTACGGTATTTGTATCTGTAACCGGATCTGCGGAGGTTAAAAGAGGTTCTAAAAAGACTAATCCAAATACTAGAATCCGGGGAGTAGATGAAAATTACCTGAATATTAAAGCCATAAAAATGGGTGATGGGAGAAATTTCAGTTTGCTGGATATCCGCTATGGGAATAGTGTGGCAATCATTGGAATGGAATTAAAAACTACCTTATTTGAGGCCAATGAAAATCCGATCGGTGACAAAGTCACATTTTTTGGGAGGCCTTACACTATTATCGGAGTTTTGGAGGAGCAGGGTTCGGTAGGCCAGGATTCGGGTGCAGATCGACAGATTTTGATCCCTGTAGAAAATGCCAGCCGTCTGGACCAGCGAGGTTCTTTTAATTATAATGTAACGGGAGTTGCTTCTGGACCAGAACGGGTAGACTACGAAATGGGTCAAGCCATAGGAATGATGCGTAAAATCCGTCAAGACCGTGTGATTCAGGAAGATTCATTTGATTTGTCGAAAAGTCGATCAGTTGCTGAAAGTTTGGAAGAAGTAGCCGGATACCTTCGAATTGGAGGCTTTGGAATTGGCTTTATTACACTTTTAGGAGCTTCTATTGGTTTGATGAATATCATGCTAGTATCAGTAACGGAGCGAACACGTGAAATCGGAATCAGAAAAGCTTTAGGAGCTACGCCATTGAAAATAAGACAGCAGTTCCTGTTTGAGGCCATTATGATATGTGTGCTTGGAGGCATTTTCGGTATGTTTTTGGGAATAGGTATAGGCAACTTGATTTCTTGGGTGATCGGTGCGGGAGGATTCTTGATACCTTGGCTTTGGATGTTTGTCGCATTCTTGATTTGTATTGTGGTCGGATTGTTGTCCGGATATTTCCCCGCGTATAAGGCCAGCAAGCTTGATCCAATCGAGTCATTACGATACGAGTAAATTTGATTTTCAAGTAAACCAAAAAGCCAATCTGTAAAACTGATTGGCTTTTTGGTTTTTAAGCTATTACGCTTCAAAAGCGTGCTGTATTCTCAAAGAGTCTCTGTTTTAATGACTCAATTCTAGCTAATAGCTTCTTTTTCTTTTATCATTTGTTTATCCCCATATCACAAGCTACACTCAGAGCTGTTGATTTAATTCTTTCAAGGTTAATCGATCTTTATATTAATATCTGACACTCGATTTTCCATCTTGGCTTCAGGTTCCTGATCCCTAAATCTGGGCACTCGATACTTCCCTCTTGATTCTCTTATCTCGTTTCTTTACTTTTCAATTATGAATACGCAAGAATACGACGCCATTGTCATAGGCTCTGGAATCTCCGGTGGTTGGGCTGCTAAAGAATTTTGTGAAAAGGGATTGAAAACACTGGTCTTGGAGCGGGGTAGGGATGTAAAGCATTTGACAGACTACCCAACTATGACGGCTGCTCCTTGGGACATGCCACATCGTAATCAGATTCCGAGAGATCAACAGCTGGCTGATCCGATTGTCAATCGCTGTTATGCTTATAAAGAAGATACCCAACACTTTTTTGCTAAGGATTCCGAGCATCCTTACATTCAGGAAAAGCCATTTGATTGGATTAGAGGCTATCAAGTAGGAGGGAAGTCGCTTATTTGGGCTCGCCAAACTCAACGCTGGAGTCGCTATGAATTTGAGCGGCCAGGTCGAGATGGATATTCGATCGATTGGCCAATTCGCTATGAAGATATTGCTCCTTGGTACAGTCATGTAGAGCGTTTTGTGGGGATTAGTGGAAATTATGATGGATTAGACACACTCCCAGATGGAGAATTTTTGCCAGCTTGGGAATTGAATTGTGTGGAGAAAGAATTACAAAAACGAATCAAAGCATCTTATCCTGATCGTGATCCAATCGGTGGTCGATGTGCGCATTTGACCAAACCGAAAGAAATTCATATGGAACAAGGTCGAGGTCAATGTCTGGCACGCAACCAATGTTATCGTGGATGTCCTTTCGGCGGGTATTTCAGTAGTAATTCAAGCACTTTGCCTTGGGCTGCCAAGACTGGAAACCTCACGCTTAGACCAGATTCTGTAGTTCATTCGATTATTTATGATGATGAAAAAGGAAAAGTTTCCGGAGTTAGGGTAATAGATCGGGTGACAAAAGAAGTCACAGAATACTTTGCAAAAGTAATTTTCTTAAATGCGTCTACACTCAATTCAAACTTAATCCTGCTTAATAGTATATCCAAACGCTACCCAAATGGATTAGGTAATGATTCAGGTCTGCTGGGCAAATACGTCGCATTCCATAATTATCGTGGTTCGATGAGTGCGGATTTTGAAGGTTTTGAGGATGGCTATTACTTTGGAAGAAGACCGACTACGATGATGATGCCGAACTTCCGAAATGTTAAAAAACAGGATATGGATTTTCAGGGTGGCTATATGCCCTTCTTCAGTGCATCCCGTACCCGAGGTATTGGTGTAGCTGAAGCGTCATTAGGAGAGGAGTTGAAGCAGGCAAACACCAAAGTCGGGCCTTGGAATGTTTGGATGATGATGCAAGCGGAGACAGTCCCTAAAGAGACGAATCGAGTATCGCTGAGTCAAGGTCAGAAAGATGATTGGGGAATACCACTGCTAGAAATAGATGTCAGCTACGATGAGAATGATGAAAAAGTCTTAGCTGATTTTTACGCCCAAGGCCAATCCATGCTCGAAAGTGCTGGATGTACGAATATCACTATCTCCGATAGTGGGCAAAACCCAGGGTTGGATATCCATGAAATGGGTGGAGTACGAATGGGTAAGGATCCGAAAACGTCTTTGCTAAATAGGCACAACCAATTTCATGATCTCCCCAATGTCTTCGTGACTGATGGGGCTGCAATGACTTCCACAGGCGTTCAGAATCCTTCACTTACTTATATGGCATTGACTGCAAGAGCTGTAGACTATGCTGTAAAAGGATTGAAAAAAGGCACGTTATCCTAGGTACAATTAAAATATGTCTGTTTTTCTTGGATCTGGACCATATTTGTTCACACCGTCTTGCCCTGGCTTGTACGCAAGCCAAATAAAACCAATGAAATTAATTGGTGGCGGAATCAGTAAATAAAGTGCATATTTCCAGTCCATTCCTATATCATGCAGTCGTTTGATCGCTTGGACAAGGAGTAAAATAATCGAAGCAATCAGGATAATGCCAAAGGAAAAGAATATTAGCCAAGCTTCGCCATGATAGGATTGCCACATCAACATTAAACTCAAAATGTTTGTAAAATAAAAAATCATAAAAAGTACCAGATAAAGTCTTCTCGTGATTCTGCCGGTTGGTTTTAAAAATGAATTCATAACTATCTAACAAGTTAAAAGCGATAATGTTTAAAATTAGCTTGATTTAGTCTTTTTCTTATTTTCCGAGTTAGATTTTGAGTACATATGTTTTTAAATTTTACCTCCCACATAATTCTAGAGATTTTATATTTTCAATATCATTAGAATCACGCTGATCATTCTCACCAAACCTAATTCGCCTTATTAAATCGAGCATGACGAGAACGTCACACACTGGGATGATTATCAGAAATGCGAGATTCCATGAGGCCTTAAAGAAAAATTATAAACACATGAAAAAGTACTTACTCCTTCTCTTTTATCTGCCATTATTGTCATTTGCTCAAGCTGGTTCTATTGAATTTCAAGCTCCACAATCTTATCATCTAATCATTGAAGGCTTTGATTGGGGACCAGCAGCGAACAAAGTGGTGATAAAAATGAATCAGCCTGTAAAAGAAGTGAATGCTTCTGATTTTGAGATCTATGTTAATCGGTCTTCGGATATAGGCGAGATCCCAGCTGGCCAAAAAGCAGGTAAAAGATCTGTCATTTTAGGCTATCCTTCGGATGAATCTGGCAATAGAGTAGGAGAAGGGAGTT
>CAWUWQ010000389.1:0-10396 GCA_963926065.1 uncultured Algoriphagus sp. | reverse complement strand
CCAAGATTATGCTGTTAAGCATAATGGAAGGGCAGGTAAATGGAATTTTCTCACAGGGGATAAAAATGAGATTTACCAACTAGCCAAATGCGGGTTTATTTTACCTACGCTAGATGGAATGGGAGTTCCGGATGATTTTGCTCACAGCGATAAATTTATCTTAATTGATGAGCAAGGTAGAATTAGAGGGTATTATTCTGGAACAAATCGTGAGGATGTAGACTTACTTATGTTAGAAGCTAAAATATTATTATATGGGAGCAAATAAATCTATGCTAATTCAATCTGAGCAAAAAGTCAAAGCTTGGATTATTGCCATCTCAGTTATTATTCCAATAGCTGTTGCAGTTTTAATCTTCATGCCTACAAAGCTGGAGCTAGGTTCAGACTTAGTTTACTTTCTGCCTCATCTGAATGCGGTGATCAATACAGCTGCGACTATTGCTTTGATAGCAGCGATCGTATTTATCAAAAATAAGAAGGTTGCCTATCATGGAGCCTCTATGACAATTGCCTTTGTGCTCGGAGCAATCTTCCTAGTTTCCTATGTGGTTTATCATGCGGCTGCTGAGAGCACGACATTTGGAGGCATAGGGATTATCGAGCCTATTTATTACTCCCTTTTAATCAGCCATATTATATTGGCTGCTGTGGCGCTTTTTCCAATTCTCTTTGCTTACTATTATGGGTTGACCGATCAGCGAGAAAAACACAGAAAAGTGGTTAAATTCGCTTATCCAATTTGGCTTTATGTGACCGTGACAGGAGTGATTGTTTATTTGATGATCTCTCCTTATTACACCCATTGAGATATTAAAAAACAGATAGATGAAAAGAAAATTGAAGAATTTCGCGAGAGTTGCTTTCCTTTCATTGCTTGGACTATTAGTGGATAGTGTTGCTTTCGCTCAGTGTGCAATGTGTCGAGCGTCGGTTGAAAACAACGTAAGTAATGGAGATACATCCATAGGCGCAGGATTGAATAATGGAATTCTCTATCTTTTTTTAATGCCATATTTGATTGCAGGAGCAATTGGGTTCTTTTGGTATCGAGCAGCAATAAAGAAAAAAGCGAAATTGGCAATTCGCTAAATCAAAAAAGAGCAAAGTTTGATCATAGACTTTGCTTTTTTTATTTTACAAGGAAATGAATCATGAAACCCGAAGGCTGGTAATCCTTATCAGCGTGTTTTCTCTTCTTGTTGTTCTTATCCTCAATTTCTTTTTTCTTCAAAAAAGTGATCAAGAGAGCTATCTCAAAGATCTTCAGGATAGAATTCAGGCAGTAGATCGGGAGTTTGATGAAGATTTCATCCAGATTCTTATGGATGTGAGAAACGAGGATACAGTCAGTTTTCTCAAAATAACTAATCCGATACATAAGCATCCATTTTTTATTCTAAACCCTTCCGGGGAATTGCTTTTTTGGTCTGACTTTTCACTCACACTAGATTTTACAAGTATCGACCTGAATAAGGACTATCAACTTGTCGAAGGAACTTATGGCACCCTGTTATTAAAAATTCGGACAATACGAAGAAATAATACCGAGTTCAGGATGGTTCACGCCATCCGCTTAGTTTGGCCAGGAACGATCGAAAATGATTATTTGATCACTGGAGCAAATCTAGAGCTCTTTGGGAATAATAAGTTTGAAGTGTTTTCGCCCGAGGAAAATCTTGGTCAGCTAGTCACGAATCCGGCAGGCATTAAACTTTTCAGGGTAAATTTCTTAATGGGCTATGCTCCTGCAGGAAGAGTGATCAACTCGGCTTTACTCATTTTCTTTACTTCGGCTTTCCTTCTTTACTTTATATTTAGTTCGAATTTTGTGTTAAAGAAGTGGCGAATGGGTAGACGTTGGAAGGCCATAGGTTATGCCATTAGTATGGTGATGGGCTTTAGGCTTATCATGTTAGTGTTGGAGTTCCCCTCAGGCTTTCTCAATTTTAGCTTATTTGACCCATCGAATTATGCTTCCTCTTGGTTCAATCCAAGCTTGGGGGATTTGTTGCTTAATACGCTTTGTGGGACTCTTATTTTTGGATTAATTATTTTTCAGCTTGTTTCTAAGCCTATGCTTGAAAAAATTAAAATCTTAAAGGAACCACATGAGATCAAGTTGTTCTTCTTAGTTTCTTTTTTGATTAGTTCATTGTTTCTTTACTTCATTTGGGTTCTTCCAAGCGATTTGATTCAAAATTCGCAGTGGGCCTTGGACATCAACTCGATAGCTGATTTTGATCTGTTTAAAGGGCTAAGTTTTGTAATCTTATTTCTCTGGGGGGCAATCTATGTACTCTTTTCCCTCTCACTGATCAATCTCCTCCTCGAGCTGAAAGCGAAGAAGCAATCTTATTATGTTTTACTTCTGGCTAGTGGGATTCCAGTTTTAGGCTTCATTTTCTTCTTTTCGACTTGGGCAGCCATAGTTTGGTTTATTCACCTCATTTTCTTTTTCTTGATTCTAAGGTTCGAATTATTCAAAAATGTCTTTCGGCTGGGGCTAGATACTTTTTTGACATTTTTCTTTGCCAGTTTGATTATTGCAATTATTGTTGGAATCAGTACTTTTCAAACAGAAAACTCTCAGCTTATTCAATCAAAAAATCGATTTGCTACGCAAAATTTGATTGAGAATGATGTAATGACTGAGTTTTTCTTGGGAGAGATTTTCAATCGAATCAAAGGAGATCTTTTTATTCAGACTAGAATAGCTGACCCTCTTTTCTCAAAGGAACCAATAGAGACCAAGATCAGAAGAATTTATTTAGACAATTACTTCGATCAATTCGAGGTTCAAGTTCGGATCTTTTCTTCCTCCGGACAGCAAATACTTGGTCCTCCGGACGGGACTGATCTTCAACAGTTTCGCTCCGAATATGTCAAAAGTGATTATGCCACTTCGGTTCGTGGCTTATATTTCATTCGAGGCGATGAGCAGAATTCAGGAAATCGATTCGTTTCTTTTATCTCAGTTGTTAAAGAAGGGGTACAACTCGGGACCATCTATCTTGGTTTTATTCAACTTCGAGTGCAGCCAAGCAGTGTTTACCCTAAACTTTTACTGGACAAGCAATACAGCGAAAAGCTAGATCCACTCCGGTACGATTATGCGATTTTCAAAGAAAATCAGCTCATCAGAAGCTCTGGTTCATTCAATTTTCTACAGTTGAAGCCTGAGTTGCTCGTTGGACGTTCTGCTTTTTTCACTGAAGGCATCAATCAAAATGGATACCATCATTTGGGAATTCAAAATGGTGAGGAAACTATCATAGTTTCCTCACCAACAAAAACGCTTTCCTACTTTTTTGGTAATATTTCACTCTTCTTTGTGGGATTTGTCTTCCTTACTTTCTTTACAATTTTAATCAATACCCTTTTAAAAGGCTATCGAAATTTTGATTTCAACTACAGTACAAAGCTTCAGCTCTATCTCAATTTTGCTTTCTTTTTCCCCATCATTATCATTAGCATTATCACCATCGGCCTATTAGCAAATAGTTATCGAGAGGATCTTGATAGGCAATACATCCAGAAAGCTTCTTTGATTCGTGGAAATCTGAGCAGGTTCCTCAATAATCAAGAACCGGGCAACGTTTCAAATGATCTCCTGACCGAGGAGGTCAATAGCCTAGCAAACACTACCGCAAGTGATATTCATCTTTATAATTCTACAGGAAGACTGGAGGCAACTAACCGTCCCAATATTTTCGATAAGAAAATCCTTTCCCCTTTAATGAATCCTGCCGCTTTGGCTGAGATTCAAGAATTGGGTCAAAATCAGTTTTTGGCAAATGAGCAAATTGGGAATCTAAGTTACAAGGCTGTGTACTTAGCAATCCCATCGGCAGGGAGTAAGGGGAATCTTGCAATTTTGGCAGTTCCTTTCTTCGAGTCTGAGGCTGAGTTGAATTCTGTGATCGCAGATGTCCTGGGTAATATTTTTAATGCATTTGTGATCATTTTTATTCTTTTTCTGATCATTTCGTATTTCGTGTCCACGAATCTAACTTTCCCATTCAAGCTGCTGACGCAAAAGCTAAAAGCCACAAATCTTGATAGTAACGAACCGATGTATTGGGGCACCAAAGATGAAATTGGCCTTTTGGTCAACGAATACAACAATATGCTCTTCAAGCTTGAGGCGAGTAAAAAAGTGCTTGCATCCACAGAGAAAGAGTCTGCATGGCGGGAAATGGCAAAACAGGTGGCACATGAGATCAAAAATCCGTTAACCCCGATGAAGTTGACGCTCCAGCATTTACTTAGACTGGAAAATGATGGCCGTCTGGATGATGTTACCAAACTTAAAAAATCACTTGAAACCTTGATTCATCAAGTAGATGCCTTGAGTGGGATTGCTTCCTCGTTTTCAACTTTCGCCAAAATGCCCTTGCCTAGGAATGAGAAGATGAATTTCAAGTCTGTGCTCTCCAAAGTGCTCGAGTTATTTAAAAATAATCAGCAAGTGGATTTGCTTTTTCAGGATGATTCCTTTTCTGAAATCATTCCGATCATGGGAGACGATAAGCTGTTTGGACGGGTTATTTCAAATCTAATTATCAATGGCGTTCAAGCTGTCCCAGATGGGCGACGACCTGAAATCCGTGTTTGGCTCTGGATGACAGAGAAAGATGTGTTTTTAGAGATCACGGACAACGGTAAAGGGATTTCTCGAGACCTCAAGGATAAAATTTTTATTCCCAATTTCTCTACTAAATCCACAGGCTCTGGACTTGGGCTGGCAATTGCCCGAAGTGGTGTAGAAACTGCCGGCGGGAAGATTTGGTTTGATACCGAAATTGATAAAGGGACAACTTTTTACTTGACCTTTCCATTGATAGGATAAAAGCTGATTTTAGTACCTTGAAATCAAAAACAGATTCTCATTGCCCATGCGTGTTTGGATAATTTTCTGGGGTTTATTTCTAGGGTCTGCTTCTCTTGTGCTGGCTCAAGAAAAATGCCGGTGGGTTGCAGGAAATTATTTTCAAAATCCAACCGAACTCGACTCGCTCTCTGGTGTTCAGGAAAGTATTTCTGTAAGTGACCAAACAGGAAATACCTATGCCTTTGATTTTGATCTAAGTAAAAATCTACTAAGGGTTTTATTCGAGGAAGGTCAAACGCCAGATTCCCTCAAAGTATGCTACCAGACCTTTAGTTTACGTTTTGATACCCCTATTTCGAGAAGGACTTTGCTTGCGGATTATGATTCTACCGCAAGATTTAAAGACGCTCAAATGTCCGAGTTACCTGCATTTGATTTCCGAGAGGAGCTTTTTCCGACGACGGATTTATATAAATCTGGAAGCCTCACGCGAGGAATTTCTTTTGGGAATACCCAAAATGTCTTCGTGAATTCTGCCTTGAATCTCCAGCTGGAGGGAGCGATCTCGGATAACTTGAATATCCGAGCTAGCATCACTGATCAAAATGTTCCCTTTCAGCCAGAAGGAAATACCCAGCAGATTCAGGATTTTGATAATGTCTTAATCGAGCTTTATAATGAGAATTTTTCTTTGGCCGCAGGAGATGTCGTGCTCCAACAGCGGAAATCAGAATTTCTCCGCTATTACAAAAATGTTCAAGGCCTTCAATTTACTTCCAATTATAAATTAAAAGGAAATTGGACCGCTAGCTCACAAAGTTTTGCTTCGATTGCCAAAGGAAAATTCGCTTCAATTCAGCTTCCCATCCTCGAAGGAACCCTTGGTCCTTACCGGATTAGCGGTCCAAATAATGAGCGATTTGTCATCATCATGGCAAATTCGGAGCGGGTGTTTTTGGATGGAAAGCAGCTCCAGCGTGGTTTCAATGAAGATTATGTAATCGACTACAATCAGGCAGAGATCACCTTTACACCTAAAGTTCTGATCACTCAATATTCACGTGTTCGGATAGATTTTGAATTTTCCGAGCGGAATTTTAGCCGATCCATTATCGGAGCCAACCATAGCCAAAGTAATGGCGTAGTCGATGTTTATTTGAATTATTACCAGGAAAAGGATAATAGAAACCGTCCCTTATTTACAGATTTTTCCCAAGAGGAACTCCGACTATTAGCTTCAGTGGGCGATCAAACTGAGTTGGCATTGATCCCACGGATTGATAGTGTGGCCTTTGATCTGAATCGAATTTTGTATGAGAAAATTGTTGAGGAGAATGGACTTGGCGAGCCACTTACATTTTATCGATATTCTACGGATCCGGCCTTGGCATATTTCGAATTGTCATTTTCACAAGTAGGGCAGGGGCTTGGCGATTACAAGCGATTGAGTCAGCTTTCCAATGGAACCGTCTTTGAATATGTTCCTCGGGTGAGTGGGCAACGGCAGGGAAATTATTCGATTTTAAGCCAACTCCCAGCGCCTGACAGCAAACGAATGACCACAGTAGGTACGAGAATCAAACTCAGTAATTATGAAAAAGTGTACACTGAAATGGCACTTTCATCGACGGATAAAAATCTCTTTTCCGAACTAGGTGATGATAATAATCAAGGCCTTGGACTGAAAGTAGGATTGGAATCGGAAGGTCGGGCTTCCAGTATTTTCAAAGGCTATACGATGAAGGGCCAAACGGAATACGAATACAATTCTACCAACTTCAATTTCATTGATCGATTCCGCTATATCGAGTTTGATCGGGATTGGGGATTGACCCGTGAGCAATTGCGAAGTCCAGCAGCGGAGCAGTTTTTACGAGCTGGGATTGGTTTTGAAAAGGATAATTTGAATCGATTCAATTACCAGCTTTACCTGAGGAATCGGGAAAATGTGCTAAATGGGACGCAGCATTTGGCAAATTGGAATATCCAGTTGGGGGAGAAATTCAGGCTTCGCCAAGAGTTCTTCAGGTTGACAAGCGATCAGGATACCTTAAGTTCGGACTGGACGAGGTATTTGGGAAACATAAGTTTCAATTCCAAGATTTTGGTTCCTGGCTATCAATTTTCCCTCGATCAGAATGCCCTCCGCAATACTGAACGGGACTCGGTGATCAGCACGGCCATGAACTTCAAGGAGCACCTGATTTATTTGCGCAGCAATGATTCCCTGAAGTATTCTTTCTTGGCAGATGCAGCCTGGAGGGAAGACCAAGCTCCTTTTGGGGGTGAACTTTTAAAAAATACGCGAGCCTTTACTTCCAACTTGACTTTCCGAAGACAGTGGACACAACATAGTCTGAGTTCTACTTTTACTTATCGGGAGCTGGAATATTTGCAGCGGGAATTGCCCACAGAGCTGAATGTGATGGGGAAGTTGGACTACCAAGGGAGCCTTTGGAAAAATGCTCTTAGGAATGAAATCAGCTATGCCATTGGAAATGGTCGGGAGCTGCAGCGAGAGTTTGTTTTCCTCCCAGCGCCAAATGGAGACGGCACACATACTTGGCGAGATGATAATGGAGATGGCGCTCAGCAATTGAATGAGTTTTATCTGGCGATTAATCCTGAGGAAAAGCAATACATCAAAATTTTTGTCCCCACCGATATTTACGTGCAAGCTTATACAAGTATTCTAAATTATCGCGTTCAGGCAAAATTTCCTGAGGAATGGAAAAAGGAAGCAGGTCTAAAAGGATTTCTACACAAGTTCTCGAATACGACCAGTTTGAGTATTGAGAAAAAAGTCACTTCCAATGACTTTGGAGATAGGGTAAACCCCTTTATCGGAGGCATAGATCGGGAGGATATCCTCTCTCTTCGTCAGGTGATTCGAAGTAGTTTTTTCTTCAATCGAGCATCGGCGAAATATGGTTTTGACCTTTCTTTATTCGATTCCCAGTTCAAGCAATTGCTGTCGGGGGGATTTGAAGATCTAATTCAAAAAGATTGGCGATGGAATACGCGCTTCAATTTCAATTCGCAAACCACGATTCGGATTATAGCAGGTACTGGTGATCGAATATCTGCTTCAGATTTCCTTTCTAATCGCAATTACAATATCAATCAGCAGCTGATCGGGCCTGAACTTGCTTGGCAACCTAACCCTTATTTAAGAACTACTGCCTCTTATAGTTTTACCGGAAAGAAAAATGTAAGTAATCCGGAATTTGATGAAAAAGCACAATTACATCAGCTCGGACTAGACCTTCGCTATGCAAAGGCAATAAAAACAACCCTCACCGGGAATTTCAAATTGATTCAAATTGACTACAATGGAATCGCCAACTCTCCAGTTGGCTATGAGATGCTCCAAGCTCTTACACCAGGAACCAATATCACTTGGACGCTTAACTGGCTTCAGAAAATCGGAGAGGGACTGCAAATGAACTTAGTCTATGAAGGGAGAAACTCTCAAGGACTGGATCGGATTGTCCATGTAGGGCGAATGCAAGTTTCCGCACTCTTTTGACAAAAAAATGTAACTTTGCTTCAGCGAGATAGTTGTCATACTAACTATTAAAACACGAACGAAATGAGCAAAAGTATCCTCGTTACAGGAGGCACCAAAGGGATAGGAAAAGCAATTATTTTGCGCTTCGCAAAGGAGGGTTTCAATATTTTTACCTGTTCTAGAAATCAACAGGAACTCGATGAGTTGAAAAAGGAAATCCAGAAATCTTTTCCGGAAATTCAAGTCTCAGTGATTAAAGCTGACTTGTCCAAGCGCGAAGAAGTAGCAGCTTTCGCAGCTTTTGTAAAGAAAATCGGGACCCCTGATGTCTTGGTTAACAATACTGGAGTGTTCCTTCCAGGCTCGATTCATGATGAGCCCGAAGGGAACTTTGAATTGATGATGGAGACCAATCTCTTTTCAGCCTATCACTTGACCCGGGCGTTTGTGCAAAAGATGATTGAACGGAAATCAGGCTATATTTTTAGTATGGGTTCAATTGCCGGTACGACTGCCTATCCAAATGGTGGAAGCTACGCGGTTTCCAAATGGGCTATGCTAGGCATGACCAAGTGCTTGCGGGAGGAACTTAAGCCTCATCAAATCAAGGTGACTTCTATTCTGCCTGGAGCTACTTATACTGCGAGTTGGGAAGGATCTGATTTGCCAGTTGAGCGATTTATGAAGGCTGAAGATGTCGCCGAATGTGTCTGGGGAGCGTACAATCTTTCGCCTCAGTCTGTTATTGAAGAAATTACTATTAGACCTCAATTAGGCGATATTTAAGCGGTTATGGAGCCAATCATCAAGAGTGTAGATCAGGTTTATTGCGATAGTCTCACCCACTATTCTAGAAGGAAAACTGTCCCGGTTCAAATCGGCGATGTCTTCATCGGAGGCGATAATCATATTGTGGTGCAGTCCATGACTACTGTGGACACCATGGACACCATTGGTTCGGTAGAGCAAAGCATCCGAATGATCGAGAGTGGGTGTGAGTTGATTCGGATCACGGCACCAAGCATCAAAGAGGCCGAGAATCTCAAAAATATTAAAGATGAGCTTCGGAAAAGAGGGTATAAAACGCCCCTTGTGGCAGACATTCATTTTACCCCAAATGCTGCTGAAGTAGCTGCACGGATTGTGGAAAAAGTGCGGGTCAATCCAGGAAACTATGCAGATAAGAAAAAATTTGAGCTGATCGAATACACTGATTCGAGCTATCAGGATGAACTGGACCGAATCAGGGAGCGATTCCTTCCACTGGTGAATATTTGTAAGGAAAATGGGACAGCCATGCGGATTGGCACCAACCACGGTTCGCTTTCCGATCGGATTATGAGTCGCTATGGCGATACTCCGCTGGGAATGGTAGAATCCGCCTTAGAGTTTCTGAGGATTTGCGAGGATGAAAATTACCATCAAATTGTGATTTCAATGAAATCCTCCAATACCCAAGTGATGGTTCAGGCTTACAGACTGTTGGTACAAAAACTAAATGAAGGAGGATTCAAACCTTACCCACTCCATCTAGGAGTCACTGAAGCGGGAGAAGCTGAAGATGGCCGAATTAAATCAGCGGTAGGAATTGGCACTTTGTTGGAAGATGGGTTGGGAGATACGGTTCGAGTTTCGCTGACGGAAGATCCGGAATTTGAAGCGCCGGTAGCAAAGGCTCTGATTGAGCGTTACACGCACCGTGGGCATCATGATCCAATTCGTCCGATAAGCCAGTATCCGATCCATCCTTTTGATCATGCTAAGCGTGCTAGCCATGAGATTTATAATTTCGGGGATCATAACGTGCCTCGGGTTATCACCGATATTTCGATGATTGAGACGATTACGCCTAAGGAAATGAAGCAAGTCGGTCATTTCTATCTTCCTGAATTGGATAAGTGGAAGATGAATGATCAGGGTTGCGATTTCGTTTATTCCGGGGAAAATCCGATTCCATTTATGCTTCCCAATGGCATGAAGGAGATTCAGAATTTGGAGATTTGGAAAACAAGCAGCGATCGAGCAAACAAGTTTCCCTTATTTAATTTGTC